>CAYRQC010000489.1:0-3467 GCA_964426265.1 uncultured Phycisphaerales bacterium
CTTCACCGAGGGTCGCGCGGAGACGATCGAGCGTGCGCTCGTCGACGATCGCCGGCGCGATCCGTTGCCGTGCCACCGCACGCACCAACGCGTGCGCGCCTTCCTTCGAGAGAGCGAGCGTCTCCGCCGCTTGCCGCCGAAGCGTCGGCGTGAGGTCGGGCAGCAGCTCGAGCAGACACTCGTTGCCGCGCTCCGTTCCGCAGCTCGCGAGTGCCTGCAGGGCGTCGCGCTGCAGCTCATCGCCGGGGACGGAGGAGTGCGCGATCCGGGAAAACAGCTCGTCGCGCTTGGAACCGAGCGCGGTGAGTGCTTGCAACGCCGCGCGCACCAACGTCGGGTTCGGTGCAGTCGCGGTGCGCCGCCCGTCGACGAGGGCCGCGAGATCGTCCTCGAGCTCGCGCAGCCGCAGCTTCATCGCCGCGCGCGCCGTCAGCTCGCCATCGCCACACGCGCGGATCGCCGTGACGAGCTGCGCGCGCAGCACTCCCGTCACATTCACGTCGCGCGCGCCGAGCAGCGCGTCGATCGCGCGTCGCGTCCGGTCCACGTCGCTGAGCGCTGCACCAAGCAACGCCGCGGCCGCCGGCTGCTCCGGGAAGCGTGTGAGCAGCGCCCACTCTTCGCTCGCCGGCTCGCGCGTGAGGCGCGACAGCGCGCGCCCGAGCTCCGCCGCGCCGGTTGCATCGTTCAGTACGAGCGCAGCGAGGATGCGCGCCTCGTCCGTCAGGTCCGGCCGCTCGGCCAACGCCCTGCGCAGCGCGTCCGGATTCCCTTCCAGCGCCTTGCGCAGCAGGAACCGCTCGAACGCTCGATCGTGCGCCTCGCCGGTGAGCGCGCGCACGCCGTCTTGCTCGCAGACGACGGACTTGCCGCCCTGCGCCGGCTTCACGCAGCGCAGCAGCTCCGCGATCACGGCCGCGGACGGCACCTCCAATGCGTCCAGCACGCGAACCCACTCGGCGCGCACTTGCGCGTCGGGATCGTCGCCGGGACGTGGCGCGATTGACAGGAGCTGCGCCTCGTCCGCCGCGCTCGCCGCGAACGCACGCAGCGCATCGCGTCGGATCGCCCGTTCCGGATCGCGCAGCAGCTCGCCGGCGAGCCGCTCGTCGACGCGCCGCAGCCCTTCGAGCGACCAGAGCGCGAGCATCCGCGCGCCGACGTCCGCAGCGCGGTCGAGCGCCCGCTCGCGCAGCACCGGCTCGAGCTCGCCCAGACCGCGATCGACGATCTGGTGCCACGCCGCGCGCGACTCCCAGGTGCGCGTCGAGGCGAGGCTCGCGAGCAGCTCGCCGGGCGCGGCACGCGTGAGGTCCGGCGGTGTGAAGCGCGCCATCGCGCGATTGCGGACCCGCCAGACGCGCGTGCGCACCTTGTCGCGCTCCGGATGCGCGCGCGGCACCTCGTTGTGCGAGATGATCGGGTTGTACCAGTCGACGAGGTAGAGCGACTCGTCGGGGCCGAAGTGGACGGCGATCGGCCGGAAGCGCGCGTCGTCGCTGGTCACGAGGTCGGGGCCGCGCGCGAGCGACCAGCCGCCATCGCCTTGCGTCGCGCGCACCGTCTGGACCACGCGCTGGATCGGATTGGCGAGGACGAGCGTCGCGTCGAACGGCGCCGGGAAGCCCTCGCGCCATTCCGACAGCGCCAGTCCCGACAGCCCGGTGCCACCGAGCCGGAAGTCGGCGAGCGGCGGCTGCCATGGCGCGAACGGCCGCACACGATCCATTCCGATGCCCGGGTAGCTCGCGTCGCGCACGAGCGGCACCACGCTGTAGCCGAGGTCGTTCGCCTCCTGGATCAGGAACTCGCCGCGCCGATCGAAGACGATGCCCCAGATGTTGTTGAGCCCGGCGGCGACCACTTCAAAGCGATTGCCGTCGCGCGTGAAGCGGCCGACCTTGCACTGGTCGAAACGCGTCTCGCGCCCGCTGCGGTCCTTGACGAGAGAGCTGTTGAACGCCCCTTGTGCCGTGTAGATCCACCCATCCGGCCCGCGCAGGAAGCGGTGCGGCAACAGATGCGAATCCTGCACGCCAAACCCGGAGAGCAGCACCTCCCGCCGATCCGCGCGCCCATCGCCATCGCTGTCCGTGAGCCGCAGGATCTCCGTCCCGTGCTGGATGATCACGCCCTCCGCGAGCGGCAGCACGCTCATCGGCATCGCGAGCCCATCGGCGAAGACGCGCGGGATCCAGCGTTCCCCGGCCGCCGCGTGCTCGAAGACGATCACCTCGTCGCGCCCGCCGCCCTGATAGATCGCCGCCGCCGCCGGATCCTCGTTCGCGTCGCGCGGATACTCGCTCGCCGTCACCGCCCACATCCGCCCCGCGTCATCGAACGCGACGTCGACGATCTTCTTCACCTGTGGCTCGGCCACGACCAGCTCGATCTCGAAGCCGTCCGGCAGGTGGAAGGTGGCGCGTTCCTGATCGGGATCGAGGGGCGGAGACGTCTGGGGAAGGCAAGCAACGGCGAGGGCGCGGAGGGTCGCGAATGGAATGAGATGCATCGGGCGGAGGATATCGGTGCGTTGACGCGCTTCCCCGAGCCGCGATGATGCCTCCGCTTCTTCGCCGGGAGGCCGCGCCATGGTCACCTGTTGCTCGATCGTGCTCGTCGTCCTTGTGGCGTCGGCGCCGCATGCGCCGCAAACAGGGCAAGCGGAGCCGCCGCAGGTCCTGAAGGTCGGCGATGTCGTCGAAGGCGAGATCGGCGCCGACAACCCGATCGGGCATGCGCCGGCGCTCGATGCGTTCCTGAAGCAGCAGGCCGATGTGCCGGCGCGCGGGACGACGTGGCGACTCGAGCTCTGAAAGGTCGAGTCGGGCACGAAGCAGACGGTCACGATCGAGCTGCGCTCCTATCTCTTTGATTCCTATCTCGTCGTTCGCGACGCCGCCGGCACCGTGCTCGCAGAGGACGATGATGGGTTGCTGGAGCTGCACTCCCGGGTCGTGCTCGAGCTCGACGACGCCACGTCTTTCGTCGAGGTCGTCGCGTGTGCCATGCACGGCGAGTTCGGGACGTACGAGCTCCGGACGCGCCGCGGACTCCCGCCACCGATCTCTCCGATCGAGCGCCTCGCCGCCGAGATCGAGAACGCGCGGCGGACCATGGAGGTCCGATCGAAGGTGCTCGGTCCGGAGCACCGCGGGACCGGGGTCGCGTCGAACTTGCTCGCGTCCTTGCTCAACGAGCAAGGCAAGTCGCGCGAGGCCGTTCCGCTCTATGAGCGCACGCTCGCGATCTTCGAGAAGGTGGCCGGACCGGAGCATCCCGACACGGTGCAGAGCGTCCACAACCTCGCGACCTGTCTCTTCAACGTGGGCCGGTACGCGGAGGCGCGACCGCTCTTCGAACGCGTGATCGCGATCCGGGAGAAGTTGCCGGGAGGGGAGGATCCCGCGCTCGCGACGAGCCTCGACATCTTCGCGAGGCTGCTGTTCAAAGAAGGCAAGCCCGAG
>CAYRQC010000490.1:0-2779 GCA_964426265.1 uncultured Phycisphaerales bacterium
CAGGCGTCATCGCCGACACCCACCTACAGATCTTGAAGACCCTTCCGGGCGTCGAGCTGACGGCGGTGGTCGACGTCGATCGCGCGCGCGCCGAGAAGCTGGCGGCGAAGTACCGCGTAACGCGCGTCCACACATCGATCGCCGAGCTGATCGCCGCCGGCAAGCCCGATGTCGCGCACGCGCTGGTGCCACCACAGCGCCACGTCGACGTCGCGACGGAGCTGCTCGAACAAGGCATCGGCGTCTTCCTCGAGAAGCCGATCGCCACCACGCGCGGCGATGCGCAACGGCTGCTGCTGTTGGCATCGGCGCGCAGGCTTCCGCTCGGCGTCAACCACAACGCAACGTTTCATCCGGCGTTCGTGCGGGCGAAACGGCTGCTGGCACAAGGGGAGCTCGGCCAGATCGACCACGTCTTCGGCTGCTTGTCCGTGCCGCTGCGGCAGCTCGTGGCGCGCGACTTCTCCCACTACATGTTTCGCACGCCGCGCAACATCGTCTTCGAGCAGGCGACCCATCCCTTCTCGCAGCTCGTCGATCTGTTGGGGCCGGTTCATTCGGTGACCTCGGTGCCGGGTGGGCGGCGCGAGCTGGCTCCCGGCGTCGTCTTCTATGACACCTGGCAGCTCGCGCTGGTGCACGAGCGCGGGACGGCGTCGCTCTTTCTCTCGTTCGGGCGCGACTTCGCCGAGAGCTTCGTGCGCGTGCTCGGCCAGGACGGCTCGGTCCATTGCGACTTGCTGCGCGGCCATGTGACGCGCACGCGCAAGACGCCGTGGCCCGATTTCTGGGATCAGCTGAAGAACGCGCAGTGGAACTCGCGCGACCTGCTTTCCGCCGGCTGGAGCAGCGTGTGGGGCTACGTCTTCTCGACGCTGAAGCTCGCGGGGCGCAGCGACCTCTTCTATGCCGGCATGCGCGACTCGATCAGCGCATTCCATGCGTCGATGCGCGGCGGGCCGAGCTATCCGTGCGGCGCGCAGCAGGGATTGCAGGTGGTCGAGTGTTGCGAGCTTGCGGCTGCGGCGGTGCCGGAAGCGGAGGCGACGGAGCAGCGAAGCGCGAGCGCAACCCCATCGGCCGCCTCGATCAGCGTCACCGACCCGCCCGAGATCCTGGTCACCGGTGCGAACGGCTTCCTCGGTATCCACCTCACCGAACGGCTGCTTGCCGGCGGCCGCCGCGTGCGGGCTCTCGTGCGCCGGCCGGCCTTCGTTCCCGACGTGCTGCGTCGCGCCAACGTGACGCTCTGTGCCGGTGACGTGACCGATGAAGCGGCCGTTCGTCGCGCGGTCGCCGGCACCGGTGCCGTCGTCCACCTCGCGACCGGCGGCGGCGAGAGCTGGGCCGACTTCGAGCGCAACATGCTCGGCGGCACGCGCATCGTGGCGAACGCCTGCGCCGAGCACGGGGTGAAGCGGCTTGTCTTCACCAGCTCGATCGCGGCCTACTATCTCGGTGATCCGCTCGCGGCGCCGGTGACCGAGGAGACGCCGCTCGACGAGCAGCCGGAGCGACGCAGCCTCTATGCCCGCGGCAAGATCGCGACCGAGCGGATGTTGACCGAGCTCGCGCGCGAGAAGCAGTTCGAGCTGGTGATCGCGCGGCCCGGCCTGGTGGTCGGCACGCGCGGCGCGCCGCAGCACTCGGGCGTCGGCCTTTGGACCAAGGACACGCAGGTCTACGGCTGGGGCAGTGGCGAGCGACCGCTGCCGTTCGTGCTGGTGACCGACGTCGCCGACGCGCTCGCGAAGATGGTCGAGTCGCAATGCGCCGCCGGCCACTCCTACAACCTGGTCGGCGACGTGCGGCTCACGGCGCGCGAGTGGGTCGCGCTGTTGCGCCAGCAGCTCGGGCGCGACTTCCAGTTCCGCGGTGAGTGGACCGCGACGTGGATGTTGGAGGAGCTCTTCAAGTACGCGGTGAAGGTGGCGATCCGCAAGCCGGGCGCGACGCCGCCGAGCTGGCGCGACTTCGCGACGCGCACCGCGGCGCGCCGTTTCGACAACACCCGCCCGAAGCGCGAGCTCGGCTGGCTGCCGATCGCCGACCGGGTGGCGTTCCTTGCGGCGGCACTCCCGTCGCGCCGAGAGCTCGGCAACGCGACGTGACCTCGCCGCCGCCCGTTCGCCATCTCCTCCACCTCTTCAGCACCTTCGCCGCCGGTGGCCCGCAGGTGCGTACCGCGACGATCCTCAACGCGCTGCCGGAGAGCTTCCGCCACACGATCGTCGGGCTCGACGGCAACTTCGGTTGCGCGGCGCGGCTGGCCGGTCACCCCCGCGTCGCCTACGCCGATCCGCCGCGCAAGAGCCGGATGGGGGCGTACGCGCTGCGGCTCGGCGCGTTGATCCGCAGCGTCAAGCCCGATCTCGTCCTCACCTACAACTGGGGTGCGATCGAGGCGATTCCCGGTGCGCGGCTCTTCGGCTTTCGGCGCATCATCCATGGCGAGGATGGTTTCGGCCCCGATGAGGCGACTGGTCAGTTGCCGCGGCGCGTCCGCTTTCGTCGCCTAGTGCTGCCGCTCGCGACCAAGGTCGTCGTGCCGTCGCGATTGTTGCTCGGTCACGCGACGACGACGTGGCGGGTGGCGCTGAGCAATCGGCTCTACATCCCGAAAGGGATCGATCTCGATCACTTTGCGCCGGCGCCGGAGGGGGCGGTTGATGCGGCGCGGCTCGCGATGCGCGCGCGTTGGGGAGTCGCCGCGGACGAGCTGGTGATCGGGACAGTTGCGCGGCTGCGCGGCGAGAAGGGGCTCGAGCTGCTGATCCGG
>CAYRQC010000491.1:0-7233 GCA_964426265.1 uncultured Phycisphaerales bacterium
GGTGAGGAGACTTGGGCTGGTGGGGGTGGCGCTCGGGACGCTGATCCCGGTGGTGGTGACGCAGGGGATCATCCAGCCGCGCCATCTGCTGCGCGAGCTGGAGCTCGATTGGCGGAGCTTCCTGCTCGCCGTGGCGCGCGCGTCGTTGCCGGTGCTGCTCGTGATGGCGCTGGTCGATCGGGCGCTCGGAGAGGCGTTGCCGGCGCACTCGCTTCTCGGCTTCCTCGCGCGCGCCGTGGTCGTCGCGCTGCCCGCCGCGATCGTCGGCGTGCTGTGCGCGACGACGGCCGACGAGCGACGTCTCTTCCTGCGCCGCTTTCGCAGCGGCTGAGAGGCGAGATCGCCCGGTCAGAGCGGCGCGAAGCGCGTCGACGGATGGGCGTGGACGAGCGGCGTGCGGCCCGCCGTCAGCCGTTCGACCTCCCCGCGCGCTTGCGCGACGCTGGCCCGGTCGGGGTGGATCGCGAGGTCAAGTGCGAACGCGCGCCGTTCGCCCGCTGCGAGGCCAACGACGCGCTTGCGCGCCTTCTCGAACGACCGCTGGTTCGGGAAGTTGGTGCCGGGCTCGAGCCCGGTCACGCAACCGTCGGCGGGGAGCTGCGGATTCTTCCATTGCGTGAACCAGGGGAGCGCGGTCGCGTCCCAGATGAGGCTCGCGCCGCAGGAGTCCTCCGGTGCGGCGAGCAGCGCGCGCGTCCGCCCGTCGGTGCCGCTGAAGAGCTCGCTGAAGAAGACCTCCTCGCGTCGCAGAGCTTCCGGCTCGCCGTAGCGGTTCCACTCGCCCGCGCGCGCCGCCGCCCGCGCGTCGCGCGGCGAGAGCTCCTTCACCGGCAGCACCAGCTCGGAGCCCGGCGCGAGCAGTGGTCGCCCGAAGTTGACGTGATAGAGCAGCTCGAGCTCGCCCGGCTCGCCGGAGAGGTTCACCACCTCGTCGCGCACGCGCAGGAGCGGCTCGCCCGGCCGCACCGAGGTGGTCGAGATCAGGCGCAGCTTGTTGCCGAAGAGGCGCGTCTCGTCGACCACGCCGCGCACGGCGATCTCGCCGCTCTCGCCATCGACCGTCACCGACAGCTCGTGCGCCGGCAGGTTCGCGATGCGACCGTGCAGCGGCCAGAGCAGCCGGCCGCGCTCGTTCCATTCGGGTGCGCCGTTGCTCTCGAGACCGCAGCGGCAGAGCAGCTCGTCGAACCCGGCGAGCCAGCCGAGCCCCGACGGCTCCACCAGCGGCACGAACCGGGGATGCACCGGCCCGCGCGTCGGTGACTGCCACCCGATCTCGAGCTCCTGCCACCACGCCTTCCAGATCCCCATGCCGCGCGTCGGCAGCAGCGTGAACCGCAGCGCGCCGCATTCGACCTCGACCACCTCGACCCCAGCGCGCAGCCCGCCTTCGAGTTGCCGCTTGCGCACCGACCAGGCGCGGGCCGGACCGCCGCCGTCCGTCGGACCGAGCGCTGCCTCGCGCACCCAGACGTCACGATCGAGATCGATGAGTGTGAAGGTCTTGCGTGGCATGCCGTGTCACCTGCGCCCGACGACGAAGACGCACCAATCGCCCGGAAGGTCGCTGCCGCGTTCGATCGCCAGCGGATGGAAGCGGCCGCGATCATCGCGGGCGTGCTCGAAGCGCGACCAGACTTCCGACGAGGCGAAGCCCGCCTCCGCCAGCGCCTCACGCAGCTCCGGCAACGACCAGAGTCGCCAGTGGTAGACGAACGCGTCGCGCCACGTTTGGCGCCGCGCGTGCCCCGGCGGCGGCTCGACCGTGAAATGGAGTGCGTTCACGACACGGGCGGTGAGCCCATCAGCCTCGCGTTGCTCGTACTCGTAGCGGACGCGCGTGCCGTCTTCCAGACGATGCACTTCACGAAGGCGTCCGGTCTGGAACGCGCCGTCGCCGCCGTAGAGATCGCACGCGAAGAGACCACCGCGCGCGAGCCGTCGCCGGGCGTTGGCGAGGTAGCCGACCAGCTCCTTGCGATCGTGCCACTCGCCGATCGAGAAGTTGAGCGCGACCAGCAGGTCGACCGGCGTCCGCACGGCCCGCACGTCGGCCACGCGCGCGGTCACACCGCGCACTCCACGCGCGCGGGCGAGCGGCTCCGGATCGTGATCGACGGCGATCGCGCGTCCGCCCCGAACGAGGCGCACCCACGCCCGCGCCAGCGCCGCGCTCCCCGCGAAGTCTTCGCCGAGCGTGCGCGCCGCCACGACATGGCGCGACCGGCCGCGCGACTCGCGACCTGCCGGGCGATGCGTGCCATGGATCGCCCGCAGCAGCTCAACGTCGCGCTCGGGCGTCTGCGTGCAGATCTCGTAGAGGTCGTGGCGATCCATCGCGCCGCGGACAATACGCGCGGCGGTGACGCGCCCAACAAACCGGGGCGGCCGCACGCCGCGGCCGCCCCGGAAACAGCATCATCTGTCGCGAACCGAACTTGAGCCTCGACCCGTCAGTTGGGGAGCCCGAGGCAGCCGACATTGACCTCGCAGTTCTCGAAGTTCTTGTTCAGGACCTCGAGCGCATCCATGAGGTCATCACAGTTGACGTCACCGTGATCATCGCCGTCGATGTCATACGGGCCGCTCCCGAGGTCGCCGCAGATCACGAGATCGGAGAGATGGATCAGGTCGCGCACCGACCAGCCGATCAGGTCCTCGTCGACGCAGCCCGTGAAGACCAGGTCGCCGAGCTTGAGGTCGGGGCGGCACTTGCCTTCGTCGAACACGCCGGCGTCATCGAAGCCGACATTCAGCTTGGCCACCAGCAGCTCGGCGCCGAACTTGAATCCCGACTCCTTCGTGGGGCGCTTGCGGTCGCCGACGAGCAGGGCGCACCCGACGTCCTGAGTCAGGAAGTTCTCGATCGAGCCGATGGTGTCCCAGAGCGAGGCGTAGCAGTCGTCGGCGTCGTCGCCGTCCTTGTCGCCGATCAGCACGCCGTTCGGGAAGACGTCCGCGAAGTGATCGGCGAGCACGCAGCCGCCCGCCCCACCCTTGCTGCACTCGAGGTTGTATCCCGCCTGCGTGTAGGTGCAGAGGTCGCCGTCGTGGATGCCGTCCGTGATCGTGATCGCGACCATGTTCGAGATGTGATGCGAGAACTTGCCGCCGCAGCTGATGAACTGCACGTAGAACGTCACCCCGATGAGTCCCGGATCACACGGGATCTCGCCGTCCAACTGGGCATCGCCGTTCGGGTCAAGCGCGAGGAACGCCGCGAAGTCGACCGGGAAATCGAGGCAGGCGATTCCATAGCTGGCGAGGTTGGTCGGGCCATCGCCCGACGACGCGAAGAACGCCGCAACCGACGCCGGGGAATCGGCGTGCAGGTACGCGGTGACCACATCGCCAAGAGCCACGACGGACGGCACGGTCAGGACGGGGCCATCGCCTTCGCATTGCGCGTTGGCGCGACCAGCGCAGAGGCTGGCAGCAACCAGGAAGGCAGGAAGGACAAACTTGTTCACAGAGAATGCTCCTCACGTTCGGGGGGAATGGAGAACCACCCGGTCCCGCAAGCGCGTGAGAGTCTCTTCCCTGCAGCTGATCGGTCCCGGTTGTTCGGCGCATCTATTACGGCACTTCCCGTTCGTCGTCCAGGGGTAGGCCGTCCATCCCGCGACCGAGGGCGTCGCTCCGAGCCGAGTGCGACTCCGGAGGACGCGCATACGTCGCGACGACTGCCTGGCTACATGTGGATCTGCGTGGAGCTTTGTAGATCAGGGCAGTCCGAGATAGCCAAGGTTCGTGGTGCAGTCGTCGAAGTTGCGGTTGAGCGCGTCGAGGGCGGTCGCGAGGTCGGACGCAGTCACGTCCCCGATCCCGACGGTCTCGTGCTTTACGCCGAGCCTCCGGGCCTGACGGACTCGGTGGGCACCATCAGCACAGATTTCGCGTGGCGCAGATCGCTGCGCGGTTACGGATGGGCTCCCCGCTCGTTTCAGCTCCCGTCCGCGTCCGGCTCCTCCAGCAGGTCGGCCAGCTCCGCGAGCGCGCGCGACAGCATCGTGCGCACGGCGCCTTCGCTCTTGCCGAGCTGCTCGGCGATCTCCGCGCGCGAGAGCCCGACCACGTGCGCGAGCGAGATGATCTCGCGCTGCTCGTCGCGGAGCTGGTCGAAGGCCTTCTCGACCCGCTCGATCTGCTCGCGCTGGATGACGTGCTGGCTCGGCGTGGAGAAGGTGCGATAGGCGTTGTAGAGCGGGTCGTCGCCCGCCTGGGATGGTGCCGATGCGGGGCGTGGTTCCTCGCGCCCGATGGCACGCTTGTCGGCGGCCCAATAGTCGTGACGATGCAGGATCTTGCGCAGCGCCGTGGTGTAGAGCCACCGCTTGAAGCCCGCCTCGTCGCCGTATTGGAAGCGGTCGACGTGCTCGAGCACCTCGCGGCAGACCGATTGCGCGAGGTCCGACTCCGACTCACGGCGGCGGATCAGCGGACCGGCGCGCATCCGTATGAACGCGCGCAATCCGGGCAGGAAGCGGGCCAGCAGCTCGTCGATCGCCGGCCGCTCGCCCTTGGAGGCGTGGGACACCAGCTCGCGCGTCTCGTCACTCATCGCGCGCCATGGTCGCGAGCCCACGCCTCGTAGCGCGCCGCGAACGCCGCGTCGCGACGCCGCAAGTTTTCGAGGTCGATGCGGCCACTGCGGGTCATGCAGTCGTAGGCGAACGGCACCGGGTCGAGGGCGAGCTTCTCCTCTGCCGTCTCGAACCAGAGCGTGCTCGAGAGCGCGCTCTCCTGGTAATCGTCGACGACGGGCTTGCGTGTCCACTCGAAGTCGGCGAGCGCGCCGGCCACGGTCCGCTCGCGGCCGAAGCTCTCGAAGAGCGCGATCGCGTCCTCCATCGCGAGCTTGGTCCCCGAGCCGATCGAGAAGTGCGCGGTGTGCGCCGCGTCGCCGAGCAGCACCACGTTCTCGTGGACCCAGCGCCGGTTCTTCACCAGCAGGAACTGGATCCACTTCGAGCGGTTGCTGAGGAGCGGCTGCCGGTGCAGGTCGTCGCGGAAGATCGCCTCCAGCGTCGCCAGTGTGGCCGCCTCGTCCAGCGTGTCGAAGCCGGCGCCGCGCCAGCTCGCATCGCCGCACTCGACGATGAAGGTGCTGGTCGTCGCGCAGAACTTGTAGGCGTGCGCCATGAAGAGGAGGTCGGGGGCGCCGCCGCCCCCGCCTTGCGTTGTCGCGCGCCACTGCCGGAAGATCAGCGTGAGCCCGTGGAACAGCCGCCGCGTCCCGAGCCAGATGTAGCGGTTCCGCCGCGCATCGAGCGTCGGACCGAACGCCTCCTTCCAGCTCTCGCGCACGAGGCTGTTCACGCCGTCGGCACCGATCAGCAGGTCACACTCGCGCTGCAAGCGGCGCGGGTCGGTGACGGTGGTCTCGAACTCGAGCTCGACCCCGACATCGCGACAGCGCTCCTGCAGGATCCGCAGCCAATCGAGCCGCGCGACCCCGGCGAAGTGGTTGCCGCCGATCGAGAGCTTCTCGCCGCGATGGATGACGTCGACGTTGTCCCAGAGCTGGATCGCCCCCTCGGCGCGCTGGAACGCCGCGTCGTCGTGGGCGCGCAGCACGTTCGTCGTCTTGCGCGAGAAGACCACGCCGAAGCCGAAGGTGCTCGCCGCCGCGTTGCGTTCGAGCACGGTGATCGCGAGCGCCGGATCGCGCTTCTTCATCAGCAGCGCGAACCAGAGCCCCGCCGGCCCGCCGCCGACGATCGTGATCTTCATGTCAGTTCGGCACGCCCGACGAGACCTTCGCCGCCTGCCCGCGCAGCACCGAGTTGTCGCTGAAGGTGCGCGTCTGGTCGATCGCGACCGGTCGCATCAGCGCCTCGGCGTCGAGCTGCCCGCTCTGGCCGTAGACCTCGATCGCGTTCTTCCAGCAGCAGAGCTCGATCGCGCTCTCCGCGACGCCGCGCTCGCGCATCACCTGGGCGGTCTTCGGCACGGCGAGCGGATCGGAGATCCCCCAATCGGCCGAGCTGTCGACGATCAGCCGCGCTGGTCCGTACTTCTTGGTGAGCTCGGCCATCCGCTCGCTGCCCATCTTGGTGTGCGGGTAGATCGTGAACGCGGCCCACGCGCCGCGCGCCAGCACCGACTCGACCGTCTCCTCGTTGTTGTGGTCGATGACCAGTTTTTGCATCGGAACCTTGCACTCCGCCGCGAGGTCGAGGCTGCGCAGGATGCCGCGCTTCTTGTCGCGATGGGGCGAGTGGACCATCACCACCAGGTCGTTCTTCGCGGCGAAGTCGAGCTGCCACGCGAAGGCGCGCTCCTCGGCCGCCGTGATCTCGTCGAAGCCGATCTCGCCGACCGCGACGACGCCCTCCTTCACGGCGAAGCGCGCCACCAGCGGCAGCACCTCCTTCGCGAGCGCCTCGTTGTTGGCCTCCTTCGAGTTGAGGCCGATCGCACAGAAATGGTGGATGCCGAACTGGGCGGCGCGGAAGCGCTCCCAGCCGACCAGGCTCGAGAAGTAGTCGAGGAAGGCGCCGGCCTGCGTGCGTGGCTGGCCGACCCAGAACGCCGGCTCGATGATCCCGCGGATGCCGGCGCGCGCCATCGCCTCGTAGTCGTCGGTGGTGCGCGAGGTCATGTGGATGTGCGGATCGAAGTAGAGCATCAGCGAGCTCCGTTGGCGTGCAGCCGCGCGCGGGTCGCGGCGGTGGCGTCGGCGTTGCGTTCGAGCGCGAGCGACGCCAGCGCGCGCTCGCGATCGCCCGGCCCGAGCGCGAGCCAGAGGTCGGCCGGCACCGGCCGTCCGGCGCTGCGGCGCTCGTCGGCGAGATCGAGTGCCATCCGTGTCAGCTCTGCGTTGCGCCGCGCCGCGAGCCCCACGATGCGGCCGACCGGCGCACCGATGAAGATCGCCTTGACGACACACTGGTTGAAGGCGAGCTCATCGAAGCAGCGCGCCGGGTAGGGGCTGTCGCACGCGATCGACTCGAAGACGCTGCGCATGTTGGTGCGGCAGCCCTCCCCGGCGCGCCAGGCGAAGCGCAGAGGCTCGGGCAGGAGCGCGAGCGAGCGGTAGAGCGCGCACAGCTCGCCCTCGTCGGCGAACTGGAAGGCGGTCTCGAGCGCCGTCACCGCGCTCGCCTGTGCGAGGTCGGGCCGCGCCAGCACGAGTGTCCCACGCGCCGCATCGAGCAGCGGCCAGCGGTCGATCTCGAGCCCGTCCACGGCCGCGCGCGCGGCCGTGCGCTCCTCCGCGGTCGGCGCGAG
>CAYRQC010000492.1:0-6165 GCA_964426265.1 uncultured Phycisphaerales bacterium
CGTCCTTCCACTGTGCGGGCGCATAGGGCCGGTGCTCGAGGAAGTCGAGCAGCAGCGTGTCCGCCGGCAACGCGGCACGCACTTCCAGCGGAGTCACCGGCTGCAGATCGGGTCGTGCTGCCACCGCTGACGCGAGCAAGCGCTCGCACTCTGCCCGCTCCTTGCGCAGGCTCGCGATGTCGCGCTCGTGCTGGTCGCGGTCCCGGATCGCCACGACCGAGAAGAGGTTCGACATCGCGGCGCAGACGGATCGCAGGTGCTCGCGGGTCGCCGCCAGATCGGGACTCGCCGCCCCATGGCTTCGACGAGTGGCGAGGAGTCGGAAGCCCTCTCCCTTCGTGGCGAGAACCGAGCCGTACAGCGCGTCGGAGCCGAGCTCGTCGCGAGGTGTGACACACAGCAGCAGCTCCATCGAATCGCCCATACTGGCGAGAATCCGGGATGCCTCACTGCTCGACGCCTGACCCGCTTGTGCCATCGAATGCGAACGAGTCCCCGCCCAGCACGTTGCTGCCCGCTGGCGGGCATCCGCCAAGTTCCCCAGATCCAGGTTGCAGAGCGTGAGGTTGGTCAGGCTCGTCGCGGTGTCCGGGTGGTCGGGACCCAGCATCTCCTCGTCGATCGCCAGCGCGCGTTCGTAGAGCGGACGCGCCACGTCGTACTGGCCCGTGGACTCGCGCAGGAACGCGAGGTTGGCGAGGCTTCTCGCCGTGTCCGGGTGCACCGGGCCCAGCACCTTCTCCCGAATCGACAGGGCGCGCTCATAGAGCGGGCGCGCCGCTTCGTACTGCCCGATGGACCGGAGCAGGCCCGCGAGGTTGTTGAGGCTCGTCGCCGTGGCCGGGTGCTCCGGACCCAGCACCTCCTCGTCGATCGCCAATGCGCGCTCGAAGAGCGGGAGCGCGGCCTCGTACTGGTCGATCGACTCGAGCAGGCCCGCGAGGTTGCTGAGGCTCGCCGCCGTGTCGGGGTGCCGCGGACCCAACACCTTCTCGGCGATCGCCAGTGCGCGCTCGTAAAGCGGACGCGCCTCTTCGTACCGGCTCGTGGACTTGAGCAGGAACGCGAGGTTGTTGAGGCTCGCCGCCGTGTCCGGATGGTCCGGGCCGAGCACGTTCTCGGCGATCGCCAGCGCGCGCTCATACAGCGAGCGCGCCGCTTCGGACTGGCCCGTGCATTCGAGCAGGCTCGCGAGGTTGCTGAGGCTCACCACCGTGTCCGGATGCGCGCGGCCCAGCACCGTCTCCCGGATCGCCAGCGCGCGCTCGAACAGCGGGCGCGCCTGCTCGTACTGCCCCGTGATCTGGAGCGCGTGCGCGAGGTTGCAAAGGCTCGTCGCCGTCTCTGGGTGGTCCGGACCGCGCACCTTCTCCCGAATCAACAGCGCTCGCTCGTAGAGCGGTCGCGCCGCTTCGGATTCACCCATGCATTCGAACAGACCCGCGAGGTTGTCGAGGCTCGTCGCGGTGTCCGCATGTTCCGGCCCGAGCGCCTTCTCACGGATCGCGAGCGCACGCTCATAGAACGGGCGCGCCTCGTCGTTCCGGCCGGTGGACCGAAGCAGGCTCGCGAAGTTGTTGAGGGTCGCTGCGGTGCTCGGATGCTCGGGGCCCAGGACCTGGTCGAAGATCACCAACGCGCGCTCGAACAGCGGGCGCGCCTCCTCGTACCGGCCCATGCACCAGAGCACGCTCGCGAGGTTGTTGAGGCTCGCCGCCGTGTCCGCGTGCTGCGGGCCCAGCACCTTCTCCCGGATCGCCAGCGCGCGCTCGAAGAGCGCACACGCCTCTTCATACTGACCCGCCGACCGGAGCATCGCCGCGATGTTGTTGAGGCTCTTCGCGGTGGCCGGATGCTCGGGACCACGCGCTGCCTCGATGACCCGCGCGCATTCCCGGGCGTCCTCCAGCTCCAAGCGCGCTCGCACCGGTCCGCTGCGTGGCGCCGATTCTCCCGCGATGACGATCGCCCGAAATGCGCCGAGTCCGCCATTCAGTGCACACAGATCGACGCGATAGGTCTTCGTCGGATCCGCGTCTCGCAACACGATGCGCGCGTGGGTGCGCAGGAGGCCATCGTCGTCTTCGGCGCGGACGCCGCCGTCTTCGTCGCGCAGCACGAGGTAGGCATCGAAGAAGTACGAGCGCAGCTCGATCGTGTAGGTACCGGGTTCGTCGACGACGAGGAGACAGGCCTTGCCGCGCACGAGCGAGCCCGTGAAGTGGGCCTTCAGCGCAGGAGTCACGACGACCGGGTCGGTGGCGGTGATCGCGTCCTCGAACGGCTCGCCGACTATCAGCACTGGCAGATCGTCGACGGAGGGCACTTGCGCAACAACGACCCACAGCGTCAAGGACAAGCGCAGCATCACCGTCCCTCCAGCCTCGCGTGGAGAGGAAAGTCTAGGATCCGACCGCTGCTCGCAGCGGCACCCGAACGTGATCACCGGGGGACGCGCACCTTCGCTGCGCCGCTAACCTCCGCCCCTCATGCGCCCCTTTCTCGAATGGCTCGCGGCCCACGTCGAACCCTACGTCTCCTTCCGCTGGGTGATCGGGGTCGTGCTCGGCGCGATGGGAATGCAGTCGCTGCTCGCGCTCCTGCTCTTCGTGCGGGACGTGCGACGGCCGGCGCCGGAGCTCGGCGCGCGCGAGCAGTAGCTCGCCCGCATCGGCCGCAGCTACGGCACGCTGCTGCTCCTGCGCGCGCTGTCGATCGAGACGCTGAGGCGCCACTCGGGGCTATTGGCGCAGATCGCCGTGCTGCTCGCGCTTGCGGTCGGGCTGAACGTCTGGGTCTTCACGCACGGCTGACGAGCGAAACGCTGTCCGAGCAGGTCAGGACAACTCGAGCAACCCGATCAGAACAGCTCGAGCAACAGCGCGAGCGACGGCGTCGTTCCCCCTGGATGGAGTGCATGCTTGATCGGCGCGTTCCACGCGACGTCGCTCGCCTGCGCAAGCACGCCGAGCGCCCCGACCGCATGCTCCCGCGATGGTCCGTCGCGGGTGGGATCGAGCGCCAGGTTGCGCAGTCCGGCGATCGACCGCTTGTCGCCGATCTCACCGAGCGCACGCGCCAGTGCGGCACGCACACTCGACGACCGCGTCTGCCCGAATGCCGCCACCATCGGCTCGACCAGCATCGGGTCGGCCATCGAGCCGAGCGCGACCGCCGCCGAATAGGCGAGCCCTTCGTCGGGGTTCGTGACGCAAAGGTCGAGCAGCTCGGAGCGCGCCTCGCGCGCGCAGAGCAGCCCGAGCGCCTCGATGGCATAGCGCCCCACCATCCGGTCGCCGCCCTTCATCTGCTCGCGCAGCAGCGGAATCGACGCGCGGTCCGACGCGAGACCGAGCGCGATGCACGCGGCCGCGCGCACGTCGGCGCTCGCAGCGCTGACCACCAGCTCGCGCAGGGAAGGCACCACGGCGTCGGCGTGAGCCGGCACGCCGGCGGCGAAGAGGCCGGCGGACAACGCGTGCCATGTCAGATCCTCACCGTGCCGGAACGAGCCGGCGAGCGCGTCGGCGTGGAACGCCGCGAGCCGCTCGATCACGTCCGCCGGTGCGGTGGCGCCTTGTCGCGCCACGAGCGTGCCAAGCGCGATGATCGCCGACTGCCGCCCGCCTGCGTCGACGTCGCGGCGCGCGAGCGTGACGAGCGCGTCGCACACTTCGCCACCGAGCTCGGGCGCCATCTGCCCGAGGTCGAGCGCGGCGGCGCGGCGCAGCTCGCGCGGCCCGCGGAAACGCGCGACGATCTCCCAGACCTTGGTGAACGCGATGTTGTCACCCGACAACACGAGCGCCGCGGGGACTTGCGCGCGCACCACGGCCGGCAACTCGTCATTCTCGAGCTGGGTGAGCAACGCGCCGACGGCCGCGCAGCTCCGATCGGAGTGCTGCGCGGCGAATCCAAGCCCGACGATCGCCGACGCGGCGAGATCGAGGTGCGCAGCCACCGAGTCGGCGAGCACCGACGTCAGCGCGTCGATCTCGCCACCGCTGCGTCCATAGGCCACGGCCGCGAGCGCCCGCACGTTCTCCGGCACCGGCGAAGTCTGTGTCATCAGCGAACGACCGGCCGGCGTGTCGAGCAGCAGCTCGCGCAACGCCGGGCACGCCGAGCGATCACCGAGGATGGCGAGCATGACCGGCGCCCACTGCCGATCGGGCTCGTTCTTGTCGGCGAGGAACGCGAGCACGGCGGGAAGGATCTGCGCCGCGTCGTCGATCGTCGCACGATCATGCACGGTGCCTTCGCTCCTCGTGGCTTCGTGATCCACCGCGCGCGCCCACATCGCCAGCGCGTCGCCGCGCAGCGGGGCCTCCCCGTGCGAGAGCTCGACGAAGAACGGCACCAACTCGGCGCGGATCTGGGCGGCGGTCGGACGATCGGGACGCAGCGTGGTGTTCGGCGTCGAGACGGCGACGCCGGCGTGATAGCGCGCCCGCACGTGGGCGAACGTGTCGCGATTCGCCTTCCACCAGTCGTTCCACTCGAACGTCGGACCATCGCTGCGGTGGCGACTCACACCGGTGACGGCACCACGGCCGGGCGCGCCGGAGCCGCCAGTGGGCGCACGGTTCAGCCCGCCGGTGGTCGGCCGGCTCGCGCCGGATGGGGTTCCGGCAGGCGCGTTGCCATTGAGGTTTCCCTTGCCGGGGTTGCCGGCGCCGGTGTCGGCGGGGACCGTGTCGCGGCCGCCGCCAGTGTCCCCGCGACCCTTGTCGCCGGTCGAACCGCCGTGGCCAACAGGGATGTCGCCGTCGCGGTTCGGCGGCATCTGGATGTAGGCCGCCTCATCGGCGGTGAGCCCGAGCTCGGCCAGGCAACGCTCCACGTCGGGGTCTTCCGCGAGCTCTGCGACGAAAGCGTCGTTGCACTCGCTCGCGAGGCGTTCAACGACCGCTTGCTCACCGCAGCCGTCGAGCATGCTAGCGAGAGCGCAGCGCGTCCCGCGCTCATCGACGAAGAGTGGCACGTCGAAGAGGGATCGCTCGGAGAGTGGAGTGTCGAGTGACGCACTCTTGGTCGCTCGTTCGCGCACCGGGAATCGACCGCGGTCGGCGTAGGTCGCGAGCAGCGCGAGTGCCTGCTCGCGAGAGCGCCGTGCCGCCGGCCCCATTCCATCCACCGGGCGCGAGCGGAGCTCGGCCACGACTTCACGCAGCCGTGCCTGCTTGCGGATCACCTGCGCCGCCAGTGGCTCGGCGGCAGTGGGCGCGACTGGTTCATCTCCTGGAAGCAGACAGGCGGCACCGAGCAACGCGATCGGCCCGAGGATCCCGAAGCTGAGCTCCATGACCATCTCCTCCAGACTTGCTTCCAGCAGGCTCGATTCTGCATCACGCAGACGTTCGGCACGCCGGTCACAGCGACGAGCAGGCGAAAAAAGCGTGGCGGAGCGGCCGCCCAACCTCAGCCGTGCGACCGCCCCGCCGGAACGACGCGCGCCACCGTGCGGGGGCATCTCAGCGGCGTGCGGCGCTCTTGCTCAGATCCGCAATGGCAACCGCGGTGCCAGTCGCGAGGACGACCTGCCCAGGGGCGGAAGCACCAAGACTCGCGGGCACTCCAACGCGGACTGGCCGCGAGTCACCGCTTCGTGACGTTCTGCGACTCCGCGCTCACTTGCTCACTTCCACCCGAACGCCTTCGGGTCGTACTTCACCTTGTCTTGCGGGAACTTCTTCAGCAGCGCCTCGGCGCGCGCGATCAGCGTGTCGATGCCGGCGTCGAGGTCTTTCGCCGTGAAGGCGACGATCTCCTGCGGCAGCACGCCGATCCCCTCGAGCCCGCGGCCGCCGTTGAAGCGCCCCTTGTTGCTCGCGACGCTGAAGAAGAGCGCGAACTTGCCGCTCGGCAGCGCGATCTGCTCCTTCTGCGAGGACATGCCGGCGGTCGGGCTCTCGCCGATCAAGTAGCCGCGCCCGTCCTCCATGAACATGCCGCTCGCGGTCTCACCGGCACTGCGCACGGTCGCATCGACGATCACCACGACTGGACCGCCATAGGGCGTCGCGCCGGCGCTCGCATAGTGCTTGCTGAAGTCGAGCGACTTGCCTGCGGGAATGAAGCGCCCCATGAGCGCGTCGTGGTCGAAGCTGCCGCCTGAGTTGCCGCGAAAGTCGAGGATCACGCCCCGCGCCTTCGCGAGCGCCG
>CAYRQC010000493.1:0-13539 GCA_964426265.1 uncultured Phycisphaerales bacterium
GGGCTGTCCATGTCGGCCACCCACATCTCGTTGGTCTTCGGCGAATAGGTGATCTTGCTCTTTTCCTCGTCGTATTCGATGCCCGACTTCGGCTCGCCGACCAGGATCAGCTCGTCATTGACCTCGATGCAGAACGCCTTGAACTTCTTCGCAGTCTTCGGGTCCTTGAACTCGATCTTGTAGATCTGCGCCGACGCGTTCGATGCGAGGCAGCAGAGGGCGATCAGGGCGGCGAGGGCACGCATGGCGATCAGGCTCCTGGCGAATCGAGGACGACGACCGAAGAAGCGTTGTAAGCGCGCAGCATGAGCGACGCGGGATGATAGTCCGGTCGGCTCCCCGCGGGGAGCCGCACGAGGAACTCTCCCTGAAAGAGCGGGTGCGCGTCCATTTCCTCAGGTTCCTCAGGAACGACCGCCGCTCTCAGAATGGTCCGCGCCGCGACACCTGGGCCGCCGCGGCCGCCGCCATCAGCGCGACCCCGCGTCGCAGGATCGGATCGCCGCCCGCCGCGAAGGCACCCGCGCGCTGGACCGGAACCGTCGGATTCACACCAACCCCTTCGAGTGAGCTGCCATCCCCGACCGGGACCTCCATCATCCCCACCTCGAGGTAGCTCCCGCCCGGCAGCGGGAAGAACCCCGCCCCGAGTACCGCCCCCTCGGTCGCCTCCCCCACCAGCGGCCCCAGGTGCTCATGGCGCACGTACCAGGAGAGGATCTCCTTGGCACTGCGCGTCCGGTCGTCGATCAGGAACGCGACCGGCTTGCGCCATGGCACGACTCCTCGCGCCGCTTGCCGGCCACCGTGCGCGGCGCGAAACGGCGCGAGGATCCCGTCGATCTCATCGGCGTAGCCGCCACGCCCGCGCAGGTCGACCACGACCGCGTCACAGCTCGCGAACGGCCCACGCAGCGCCTCCGCCATCAGCGCGGCCGACCCGCGCGCCACCATCCAGAGGTGGATCACGCCGATCCGCCGGCCGTCCTGCCGCACCACGCGCAGGCTCCGCCGCCCCGCCTCTAGGCCGCTCGTCGCTTCGCACGCGACCTGCGCCTGCCGGACCGCGACGTCGCCACGCGAACGGATTTGGAGCTCGAGCTCCGCGCCAACACTTGCCGGTCGCAAGGTGAAGAGGCGACTCTTCTCGGCACCCGGGTCGTAGCCCGCATCGATCACCTCTTCGCTGCCCTGCCACGGCTCGCCATCGACCGCGATCAGCTCATCACCGAGCAGCAGTCCCGCCCGCTCCGCTGGCCCCTTCTCGTACATCGCGCGCACGAAGAGGCGATCGGGCACCATCTCTTCGAGCAACACGCCGAAGGTGGGCGAGGGCTTGCCGGCCAGCTCGTGCACCATCGACTGATAGACCTCCTTGCGCAGCACCGCGGTGTGCGACGCGTCGAGCTCAGTCAGCATCTCATTCAGCAACAGGCGGAGCTCCTCGCCAGGCGCCGAGGCATCGGCGCGCGGACGCCACTCGCTCTTCAGCTCCTCCCAGTCGATGTCGTCGCGCGCACGCAGATAGGGCGCGTTGCGAAGCGTGCGTACGCAGACATCGAAGGTCTTCAACGTCGCTTCGGAGGCGAGCGTGAGAGGCGTGAGCGCAGCCGCAAGCCAGAGCGCCGCGGCGACTCGGAGCGGGGCGAATGGCATCTTGGCGTGACTCCTCATGCCAGCTCTACGGAGCGAGCGGCCCCGCTGTGAGCCTGCACCGTCACTCTTCATCGCACAACGCCGGATCGAGGATGAAGTCGACCTCGCCGAGCTGCTCCGCGTCCTCGCCGAGGTACCCGAGCTCCCGCAGTTTCTGGCGCTCGGCGGCGTCGACCGGGTCGGGGGCCGAGCGCTGAAGCTCGCCGAAGCGACGCGCGTACTCGTCTGCGACGCAGCTCCGGAGCTCCTCGACCTCGCCGCGCCGCTCGCGCCAGAGGTTCTTCGTCTCGCCGCGATCGTGGACGACGTCGTAGAGCTCGCGACAGTCGATGAAGTAGCCACCGTCGCCTTCCGTGTCGTACGGCGGCTTCTTCGGATGGGCGCCGCGCGGGTTCAAGATCAGCTTCCAGGTCGGCGTGCGTGCCGAGAGGATCTGGCTCCCCCACTCGCCCCAGGCGATCGCGCGGATCGGTGCGGCAGGAATCGCGCCGCGCAGCACCGCGGCGAAGGAGAGGCCGTCGACGTCGGCCGGCGGGCGCGCGCCCGCCAACTCGAGCAGCGTCGGCAGCACGTCGACGTTCTGGACCAGCCCGTCGAAGCGACCGGCGTGAATCCCCGGCCCGCGCACGATCAGCGGGATCCGCAGCACCGAGTCGTGGACCGAGTTGCCGTGGAACCAGAAACCGTTGTGCTCGCCGAGCTCCTCGCCGTGGTCGGCGGTGATCACGACGATCGTCTGCTCCTCGAGGCCCGCTTCCCGCAGCGCATCCATGAGCCGCCCGACGCGCGCATCGGTCGCGTGGATGCCGCCGTCGTAGAGCGCGGTGACGTAGCGCGCATCGGCCGGATCGAGCGGCGCCCGGGCGCGCATCTGCGCATTGAGGTAGGCGAGGACGGCCCCGTTGAAGGCGGCTTCCGTCGGCTCGGCGTAGAGGCGCAACGGTCCGTGGTAGTCACCCGCGAACGCCTGATGGATCGCCGCTGGCGGCGAGTAGGGCTGGTGGACGTCATAGAAGTGGAGCCACGCGAAGAAGGGCCGCGCGCCGCTCCTGCTGCCGTTCCTGCGCTCCTTCACGAACTCGAGGAACGTGTGCTCGGCGGCCGCGTCCCAGCGCGCCTGCGTGTCGTCCTGCATCTGCGGCTTCGCCTCGAACCAACTGCCGCGCCGCGCCGCGTTCTCGACGAAGCCGAGCGTCGCCTTCGAGCTCTTCTTGATCGGCAGCCATGAGAGAAAGGCGTGCGGCTCGTAGCCGGCGTCGGCGAAGCCGTCGACCAGGTCGAGGCCGTCCTCGCGCAAGCTCTCGAAGTTGTCGAGCACGCCGTGGCCCGACGGGTAGCGCCCGGTGAGCAATGACGCGAGCGACGGCCCGGTCTGCCCGCGCGGCGTGAAGCACGACTCGCAAACCAGCGCGTCGCGCGCGATGGCATCGATGCATGGGCTCACCGGCTCGGCATAGGGCGCGTAGCCGTAGCAGCCGAGATGGTCGGCGCGCAGGGTGTCGATCGAGATCACGACGAGGTTCGGGCGTCCGCCGGCCCCGTGATCGCCGTCGTCGCCGCAGCTGGCGACCGCAATGAGTAGGAGAACACACAGGGGTATGCGGCTTGCCATGAGTGCGGTCGCTTCGAGCCGGGGAGCGCGGATCTTAGGAGCGACTCACCGCTAATCTCGCGCCCCATGAAGATCCAGGACCAGTACGGCTCGCCCGACGAGCGATACAGCTACAAGAGCCCGCTGATCGATCAGCTGCGCGCGTCGCGGGCGCCGCTCCGGTCGGGGCGCCTCACCATTCGGATCGCCGACAAGCTCGGCTTCTGCTGGGGCGTCGATCGCGCCGTCGCGATGGTCTGGGACGCGATCCGGAAGCACCCCGGCCGGCGCCTCTGGCTGCTGAACCAGATCATCCACAACCCGAAGGTGAACGAGGACTTCCGCAAGAACGGCGTGCAGTTCGTGTTCGGCAAGTACGCCGAGCCGGGCGGCTTCGATCGCGTCCAGCGCGACGACCTCGTGATCATCCCGGCCTTCTCGGCCGAGGTGGAGCACCTGCGAAGGATGGAGGCGATCGGCTGCCAGATCGTCGACACCACTTGTCCGTGGGTCGAGAAGCCGCACCGCCGCGTGCTGAAGTACGTCGAGGATCACTTCACGGTGCTGATCCACGGCCAGCCCGGCCACGACGAAACGCGCTCGACCTGCTCGCTGGTCGACAGCAAGGAGGGACGCTGGCTCGTGCTGCGCGGGCTGGCGGACACGGAGCTCCTCTGTGCCTTCCTGCGCAGCGAGCGGCCGGCCGCCGAGATCGCGGCCGCCTTCGAGAAGCAGGCGAGCCGCGGCTTCGATCCGGTCCGAGACCTCGAGCAGATCGGCATGGTCAACCAGACAACCATGCTGGCGAGCGAGTCGCGCGACATCGCCGCGCGCGTCGCCGCCGCCGTGAAGGCGCGTGACGCCGCCCGCGCCGCCACCGCGTCGAGCTTCCGCGACTTCGACACCATCTGCCCCGCGACGCAGGACAACCAGGACGCCGTGATCGAGCTGGCCGCCACGCAACCGCCCGACCTCTTCCTGGTGCTCGGCGGTTACGACTCGTCGAACACCGCGAACCTGCTGCGCGCGGCGCATGCGCGCAGCGGCGCCTATCACGTCCAGGAGCCCGCGTCGATCACCGCCGAGGCGATCCGCCATCGCGACCCGAACACGGAGCGCGAGGTCGTCACCTATGGCTGGCTGCCGAGTGGACCGCTCGCTATCGCGCTGTCGGCGGGTGCATCGACGCCGGACACCGAGCTGGCCGAAGTGATACGGCGGCTTTGCGCGGCGGTGGAGGCGCCGCTGGCGGCTGATGAGGGAGCGACGCTGATCACGCGCTGAAGCGAGCGGGATCGGTTCTACGGGTGAGCCACCCCCACTCGGCACGTTCGAGATTCGGGCTCCTACAATCCGCGGCTCCCATCGAGTCGGTCCACTTGCCGGAGCACGACCGCCATGCCCACGGTCTTCGATCTCTGCACGCCGCGCGCCGACATCTTTCCCGGCCACCCGCGCGACGAGGACTTCGCCGCGGATCTCTCGAAGGTGGTGCGTGAATCGGCGCCCGACGAGTACCAGCGCGCCGACGTTTTCTTCCAGCACACTCATCCAACACGCGGGCTCCGAACGCTCCTCGAATCAGTCTGCCGGCGACTCTCGGACGTCGGCGGCGAGCTGAACTCGGTCATCCGCCTCGACACCCAGTACGGTGGCGGCAAGACCCACAGCCTGATCGCTCTCGTCCATGCAGCACGTGGCATGAAAGGCGTCGCCAACATCTCCGAGTTCGTCGACCCGAAGCTCCTGCCGCGCGGAGTAGTCCGGATCGCCGCGCTCGACGGCGAGAACTCCGATCCCGCCAATGGGCTGCGGCTCGAGGACGGCGTGCTCGCTCGCACGATCTGGGGCGAGCTCGCCTGGCGCCTCGCCGGTCGTGCCGGCTTCGAGCGTGTCCGACGCAGCGACGAGGAACACATCGCACCCGGGGCGGAGACCATCGCCGAGCTCTTCGGCGGCGAGCCCACCTTGATCCTGATCGATGAGGTGTCGGTCTATCTGCGCAAGGTCGCGAAGCACGCACGTGACGCCAGCGGGCAGTTCTCGGCGTTCGTCCAATCACTGATCAAGGCCGTGACCTCGACGCCGAGAGTCGCTCTGGTCACGACGCTCGCAGTCCGCGCCGAAGAGCAGGATGCGGTCGATGCCTACAAGGCCGAGCATGAGCTGGCGATGCAGAGCTTCGAAGAGGCCGAGTCGATCATCGCGCGCAAGCTGCTCCAGATTGATCCCGCCGAAGAGGACGAGACCATCGACGTCCTGCGCCGCCGGCTCTTCGAGCGCGTCGATGTCGCGGGGGCGCAGCAGGTACGCGACCAATACGTCGCGGTGTGGGAGCGCAATCGCGACTCGTTGCCGAGCCTCACTGCCGAAGCGCGCGATCAGTTCCGCAAGGGCTATCCACTCCACCCGGAGACGCTGAACGTCCTCATCCGCAAGGTCAGCAGCCTCTCCACGTTCCAGCGCACCCGCGGGATGCTGCGGTTGCTTTCGCGCACCGTCCACCACCTCTGGACCGAGCGCCCCGCCGACGCCTTCGCAATCCATCCCCACCACATCGACCCCGGCCACCCGCCGATCCGTCAGGAGCTGCTCACGCGACTCGGCCAGCGCGTGTACGCCCCGGCTCTCGATGCCGACATCGCAGCAGTGCCCGGCAAGGAGCCAGCTCTCGCGCAAGCTCACGACCGCGACCACCACGCCGGCCAGCCACCCGTCAGCAGCTATCTCGCGCGGACGGTCTTCCTCAACACGCTTGCATTCGGCGAGGCCGCGCAGGGCATCACTCCCGAGCAGTTGCGCTACTCCGTCGCGAACCCGGTGATCGAGCCCGCGGTCGTCGAGGAGGCACGTCGACTCTTCATCGGCGAGTCGTCGTACCTGGACGATCGCCCCGGCTCACCGATGCGCTTCCGCGTCGAGCCGAACTTGAACCAACTCGTCCAGCGAGCGATGCGCGAGGTCGATCCGGACGAGCTGCGCAGCGAGCTCAACGCCCAGGTGAAGAGCTTGTTCTCTGGCCGCAGCGGGGACTTCGAATGCATCGCCTTCCCCGGCGGGCCCTACGACATCCCTGACGATGTCGGCGACGGGCGGCCGCGACTGGTCGTGCTGCACTACGACGCTTTCACCGTCTCGGACGCCTTTGGCGAGCTGCCGGCGGAACTGGTGCGAATGGCCACTCGGCAAGGACAGAAGGAGGAGTTCCGCGCGCTCGCGAACAACTTCGTCTTCATCGTTGCCGAGCAGCGACTCGTCTCCGAGATGAAAGGGGCGATCCGCCGGCGGATGGCGCTCGAGCGACTCGATCAGTCGGCGAAGCTCGGCGATCTCGCCGAGCATCAGCAACGGAAGCTACGCGAGGAGCGCGAGAAGTCGCGGACGCAAATCGCGATCGCCGTGCTGCAGTGCTATCGCCACCTCTTCTATCCCAACAACGCGCCGCACGGTTCGAGCGGAGTCAAGCTCGGCCACACGACGATCGAGCTCCACAACGCGTCTGACGCGCCCGGCGACGGCCAGAAGCACTTGAAGCGTGCGCTGCGGGACCAGAAGAAGCTCCTGGCGCGCGAGGACCAACCCGATGCGCCGACCTTCGTCCGCGACCAGACGCCGCTCAAGACCAAGGGTCATCTCTCGACCGCCGAACTGCGCGCCGAGTACCGGCGGGCACCCGCTCTTTCGATCCTGCTCGACGATTCGCCGCTGATCGCCTGCATCCGCGCCGGTGTCGCGCGCGACAACTTCGTCTACCGCGAAGGCGACCGCGTCTTCGGCAACGGCGACCCCGAGTTCGCGATCCACCTGAACGACAACAGCTTCGTGCACACGATGGAGCACGCGACCAAGACGGGACTCTGGCCGCGGCCGGCTCCGAAGCCCACCGAGCCACTCACCGGACCGCTGGCGCCAGCGCGCCCGCTCGATCCGTCGGAGCGATCAACTCCGACCGCCGCGGGACCGACGATCGTGACCGACGGCGGCACCGTTCGGTCGCTAGCGACGTTCACCGCCGAGGGCTCGTTGCGTCAGGCGCTCACCGAGATCTTCGAACGCGCGCGCCACGATCGCGTGCCGGCGCTCAGCCAGCTTCTGGTGAAGGCGTTCGACGCCAAGGCGACGTTCGCCGTGCAGACCGCCGCCGCCGCGCTGCCGACCGCGGAGGTCCGGTGTGAGTACGACTTGAGCCTCACCGCCGACGGCATGGATCGCTTCGTCCTGGGCTTCGCTGGCACGCTCAAGCAGGCGAGCACCGTGAAGTCGCTCATCGAGCCGCTCCTTCGCACAGCGAAGGACCCGCACCTCGAAGGCCGTGTCACCCTCAGCTTCCGCACCCAACCGCTGCCGACTTCTGCGAAGGACTCGGAGGCGTTCACCGCCCAAATGACGCGCACCGGCGCCGGCGACTGTTGGGTCGAGGCGACGGCAGCTCCGATCGAGAAGACGGAGAAGCGGTCGTGACGCTGCCGTCCGCACCTTCCGCATCCCGGATCGCCCGTCCCATCGACGACCTCCGCGAACGCCACCACCCGCTTTACGAGTTGCGCACGCTCGGTCGCGGCGGCGGCTCCTTGGCCTTCGAGATCTGGCAGCTCCCCGGTCCGGCGACGCCGCGCCTCACGCAGCCCGAGCGCACCGCGGCCCTCGACGGCCCCTCGCTCGACCTGATCGAGGCACGCGTCTTCCGGCGCCTGCGCGAGGCTGGCATCCGTCTCGGCACCGTCCCGCGCGGCGAAACGCGGCGCCACGAGATCGACGAGGACGTCGCCCTCAACCTCGCCCTCCTCTTCCGAGCCCTGGCTCCGATGCGCAGCCTCGAGCGCATCCGCTTCGTCGCCGAAGGGATCGACCGGATGGCTCGCGAGGAGGCGGGCTACTGGCTCGGGATGGCGATCCACCGCCGCCACCCCCGCCGGGTGCTCGCGGCGTTGCGCATGCTGCTGACGGCGACGTGAGGATCGGAAGGATGGTATTTTCTCGGCGATCGAAGTGACCACCGCGACCGATCAGGAACTAGCCTCACCGCCATGACCCATCGCTTTCCCTTCCACGAGAACAAGGCCGTCGCCGCACTTGCCCGGCTCCTGAAGCTCTCGCAGCGACCGCGCTCGAAGGGCGAGCTTGTCAAGCTGCTCTACTTGGCGGAGCGCAAGATGTTGTTGCGACGCGGGTCTCCGATCACTGGAGACCGGCTCTGTGCTCTTCCACACGGGACGATTGCCAGCAAGACGCTCAATCTCATCAATGACCTGCTCGGCGGCGAGCCGACCGATCTGTTCGAGCAGCATTTCGAGCCAGGCGATCATCAAAGCATTCGCTTGATCAAGGAGCCGGAACCGAGCCCCCTTTCGAGAGCGGAAACGACCGCGATCGATGAAGTATTCGCCGAGGACGGCTCGAAGGACTTCAACCAACTCCGGGCGCGTACCCACGCTCTTCCCGAGTACGTCGATCCGGATGGCAGCATGATCGAGGTGAGCCCCGAGTCCATTCTTGTCAGCGAGAATCGGCCTCAGTCAGAGATTGACAGGCTGCGAGCGAAGGCCGAAGACCAGATGGAGACCGCGGCCCTCTTCAAGTCCGCGGAACCGTTCACGTCGGCTGATGATCGCGCCTTGCGATGACTCGCGGCGAGTGCCTGCGTCTCCTCGTCGGCGCGGGCAAGAACCATCTTTGGGTCGTCCTGTCGAGCGAGCAGGGCGGGCAGGTTGCGTGCGTGAACATCACGAGTCTCGGAAGTGCGCTCGATGACGAGACTTGCATCCTTGCCGCCACCGATCATGAGTTCTTCACCCATCGATCTTGCGTCGTCTACGAGAAGGCGACTCTGATCCCCGTCAAGCTCATCGACTCGTGGCTTCGGGATGGTCGCGCAAAGAAGCTCGGGCCGATGCGCGATGACGTGATGCAGCGAATCATCCAAGGAGCGTTCGAGTCTGAGAACACCGGTGGGGACGTTCTCGCCCACCTCGAACACGACCGGCGAGGGTGAGCTTTGGACAAGGAAATGAATCTCGACGATTGCGTGAACCAGGTGCCGACTTTCACGCCGCACTCGCGGTACTGCCGCGAGTTCGACTGCCTCGAGATCTTCCTCGGCGACGACGACGCCTACGCCGAACGCGTCGATGGAATGCTCACGATGTACTGGTCAGAAGCCGACGACGACGCACTCATGGGCTGCGAGATCAACCGACTCCTGGCACTGGTCGCCGAAGCCGAGGCGGTCGGGATCGAGATCACCAGGAGCGGCAAGCTCAGACTCTCCGCGCTGATTGCCGCGTACCAGTGTCTCTATCCGGGACAGATCCCCGTTCGGACCTACAACAAACTCATGCGCTTCGCACGCGAGCAGGGACAGGCCCTGGAGGTCGGTCAGCCGCCGTGACGTCCAGACGCCGCGCATCCGCGCGATCACCGCGAGGCCCTGAAAACAAAAGAGGCCGCCCGAAGGCGGCCTGAGCAAGTTCGGGGGTCTGCCGCTGAAGACAGGTCGACCAAGCCTGGGGGAGTTTCCCTTCTGTCGAGCGGACGTCAAGCTCGGACAAGCGAGCGCTGCGGGTAGCCAACCCGCTTCAGGCGCGCCATACGGGAGTTGATCGCCTTGTCGGGTGACGCGGAACATATGAGGAAGTTCGAGATCCGCGACGTCAGCGCCTGGCCCTACGAGCGTGACGAACAGCTCGGGACGAAGCACAAGCATTGGTTGCGCGAGCCGGCCGCGATCGGTGGCCGCCGTTGGCTCTTCAAGTTCCGACAGAACGAGCAGACCGGCGACGACTGGGCGGAACGTATCACCGCCGCATGCGCCGAGGCGCTGGGGCTGCCGCATGCGATCGTCGAACTCGCGACCTGGCAGCAGGCGCGCGGCGTCATCGTGCTCGACTTCACCAACCCGGCACGAGGCGATGAGCTGCGCCTCGGCAACAACCTGCTCCAGGAGATCGATCCGGCCTATGCGGCGGCGAGCCGGAGTCGTGCGGCCGAGTACTCGCTGGAGAGAGTCTTCATGACTCTCGAGCGCCCTCCCATCGTCGTATCCGAACAGTGGGCCTTGCCCGCTCGCGTGGCAACGGCTGCCGATGTGTTCGTCGGCTACCTGCTGCTCGATGCACTCATCGCGAACCAGGACCGCAATCACCAGAACTGGGGCGTCACGCAGCGACCGTCGGGCACGACCGGGCAGCAAGTCGACCTTGTCCCGAGCTTCGACCATGCGTCGAGCCTCGGCCGCAGCCTGTGCGACGAGGAGCGGACGAACCGCCTCTCGACGCGTGACCGCGGCTATTCGATCGAATCCTTCGCCCACCGGGCAAAGAGCAAGTTCCTGCTCTCGTCGGGCGGCAAGCAGCGCGTCACGACGTTCGCAGCCTTCGATTGGGTACGCCAGCGACTACCGACGGCAGCCGACGCGTGGCTGGAGCGGCTGCGACGCGTGGACGACTCCGAGCTCGCGGCTATCGTTCACACCGTTCCCGATCCGATCATGAGCGAGCCGGCGAAGCGCTTCGCCATTCGGCTCATGCAACTCAACCGGATCACGCTCCTGTCGTCCCATCACCCATGATGCTGCTCCCGCGCACGCTCATCGTTTTCTGGCGCTCGCCGCGTCTCGATCGACTGCTGGCGATCGGAGTGCTGACTCTCCGCAAGGAATCGCCGCGCTTCGAGTTTCGCTACGTCGAAGAGGTCCATCTGGCGATCGGTCAGGGGTTTCGAGCGTTCCTGGAGTTCCCAACCTTGGGTCAGGCGTACGTCGCCGATGAGCTCTTTCCGTTGTTTGCGAACCGGCTCATGGCCGAATCGCGACCCGACTACGACTGGTACCTCGAGCGTCACGGCCTGAGCCGCGAGCCTGGCGACGACTTGGCGCTGCTGCTGCGAACGGACGGCCGACGCGCGACCGATCAGGTCGAGCTCTTCGCGATTCCGATTCCCGAAGACGGCAGTTCCGTGCTGGTAAGCCGATTCTTCGTCCGCGGAATCGACAGCATCCGGGACGCCGAGCAGGTCATCGCGAGATTCCCTCCGCCCCCCGCCGTGACGAGGCTCCGACCGGACCCGACGAACGTGCGCGGCATGACGATCGGACTCACGACGACTGACGGATCATTGATCGGCTACATGCCGGACTACCTCGTGGACGACGCGCTGAAGATCGTCGGCGACATCGAAGTCCCGGCGCTCATCGTCGTCGACAAGGTGAATCTCCCACCAGCTCCGACGTATCACCGGCTCCTCTGCCGGTTCGAGATCGACTCCTCACGGCATCCGCGTTGGTTCGATGCCGAGAGGTTTCGTCCGCTCACTTGCGGCGTGGTTCCATCAGCTCACGCCTGAATGCGGCACGCGCAGTTCCTGGGTTGCTGACGTCAACGTTTCGCCTTCGCACGCTTGATGCCTTGGAACGACACGTCGGGTGGCTCGCCAATGCTCCCGACGCCACGGTGTGAAGGCACGTGAACGATCCAACGATCCAGGCTAGAAGTTCTCGAACAGCTCCTTCTCTCTCTTGCGGAGCTTGGCGACGGCTTCCTCCGTGATCGTCTTGTCCGCGATGCCCTTCAGGATCACGTGGGGTTGCATCATCGGATTGGAGAAGCGGAAGAGGTACTTCCGGGGTTGGCCGTCGCGGTGGAGGACCTCGCTGTGGTGCTCCGTCGTGAACTCGTTCAAGTGGCGGACGTATGACGAGACGCGCACGGGGCGGCTGAGGATGGTCGACAGCGGCTTGGCGACGCTCTTCGGCGTGAAGTAGCCGAGGTCGTTCTTCTCCGCCAAGGCACAGGCGAGCAGGACTTCGGCGAAGAGGTTGTCCTCGCGAGGGCTGCGAATGGCGTTGGTGTAGTCCGTCAGGATGCTGTGCTGGGCTTTCTCCACGGCCCGCGCGGTCGCGGCGTCGGTGTCGGCGTTGGTGATCTGGGTCCGATCGTCCTGGACGGCGCGTTGCCCGGCGTGCAAGGCCAGGAGATGCGTGTAGGAAGGAAGGCCTTCGGACAGCTCGGCCATGCGAGTTCGCGCGGCGGGCTCCACGGTCATGCTGACGTGCTTCAATCCCTTGTTGACGATCTCTCGCAGCTCCGCGACCGACATCCGGGGCATCTTGACCTGGACGAGCGCCCGCTCAATCGACTTGTGGTCGCCGACGAGCTGCGCGACCGAATCGCCGACGCCCACCAGGACGAGGGTCGTGCGAATGGCGTGATCCGAGAGGAACTTGATGGTGTCCGCGAGTGCCGAAAGCCCTTCCTGGTCGTCGAAGCGATCGAGCTCGTCGATGATGATCAGCGGGTGGTCGGTGCGCGCTTCGAGGAGCTCGACGACGGAGTCGACGCTGATCTCGTGCTCCTCTTGAGGGTCACCCAGCCGCTTGAAGATCGCCTTCCAAAGACTCTTGTAGTTGTGCTCGGTCACGCAGTTCACGCGGACGGGCGTGATGACTGGCTGGCGCCCGGCGAGGCTCTCGCCGAGGATGTTCGCCAGGGATGACTTCCCGACACCGCGCTCTCCGTAGAGGATGGCGTGCTGCCCCTCCTGCCCGAGCACGCTGTACAGGGTCATGAGCTGCTCGATCCGTCCGGCGAACAGGTCGTATCGCTGCACGGGCGTCCCGGGCTTGAAGACCGTGGCGAGCTGCTGGAGAAGCTGGAGTTTCTTGGTCGGTGGTTCGATATCAGCACCTACTTCTATAGTTGACGTTGGCGTCGCTCATGAGAGTCTAGCATGGCAACTTGATAGAGTAAGTGGCACGACCGAAGCACGGCGAGAAAGTGCGACGATCGCTCGCGCCGTCGGGCATGCCCCTTTCGCCGCCGCGCGGCAACGAGCCTTGCCTCCCGCGCCCGGGGCTCTCCCGCCAAGCGCGAGCGCGATCCATGAATCGCATGGACGGCGGCAGGGGCACAGAATGGCCGACTCGAATCCCGCACCGGAGCGACGAAGGGGTGACGGATGAACAAGGGAGCGGCGAGCGGGGTGGCGAGTGATCGCCGGCTGATCGAGGAGTGGCTGCCAATCGAGGCGATCGGGATCGAGTCGATCCGGGAGCGGACGCCGATGACGCCGTTTCCGGCACCGAATCGGCTGCACGTCTGGTGGGCTCGGCGGCCGCTGGTGGCGAGCCGGGCGGCGGTGCTCGGGGCGCTGTTGCGATCGGACGCGGACCGTGACACATTCCTCAAGGCTCTCGGGATCCACGGAGATCCGGTCGCCGCGAAACTCCGAATCGCGAAGGCCACCCGAGAAGGTGTACGTCTCGGACAAGACGCGTACGGATACGCCCGTGCCTTCAG
>CAYRQC010000494.1:0-6268 GCA_964426265.1 uncultured Phycisphaerales bacterium
GTCGACGGCCATCCCGACCTCGGACCAGGTGTCCCAACCGATCGAGATCACGCGTGGCGCGCGGTCGTGGCGGTGCGCGGCGGCGAACGCGTCCATGTAGCAATTGCCGGCGCAGTAGTCGGCCTGGCCGAGCCCGCCGAGAACGGTCGAGACCGAGGAGCAGAGCACGAGCAGCTCCTGCTCCGCGCCGCACAGCGAGGCGAGCACGTTGGCCCCGTCGATCTTCGCCCGCATCGCAGCTTCGGGCGGTGGATCGCCGGCGGCGCGCAGCAGTCCATCCGCCGCGACCCCGGCCGCATGGATCACACCGTGGAGCACCCCGAACCGTTCACGAGCCGCCGCGAACACGCGTGTCATCGCCGCTCGATTGGTGACATCCGCGTCGAGCAGGAGTACCTCGGCTCCTCGTCTCTCCAGCGCCAGGACGCGTTCGATCGTGCGGGCCGTCGCGCCTCCGTCGGCGACGATTTGCGACCACGTGTCGCGCGGCGGCAGCCCGGTGCGACTACAGAGGACCAGTCGCGCATTCACCCGTTCCGCCAGGAAGTCGGCGAGCGTCAGCCCGATCCCGCCCAACCCGCCAGTGATCAAGTAGACGCCGTGGTCACGCAGGCCGAGCGCCTCGGAGCGCGGCAGCTCCACTGGCTCGAGGAATGGTGCCCAGCGGTGGCCGCCGCGGTAGGCGATCAGCGGCTCGGTGGCCGTGGCCGCGGCCGCGAGCTCGCGCGCGAGCAGCGAGACGAGCGAGGGATCAGCCGTCGCGTGGTCGTTGCGTTCAACGTCGCGCGCACCATCGAACGCGATATCGACCGTCCGCACATGCAGATGAGGCTGCTCCTGCGGAAGCACGCGGCACGCACCAAGGAGTGTCGCCTGCTCCGGACGGAGAGCGCCGCCCGTCACGTCCTGCGCTTGCGCCGTCACGACGACGACTTGCAGGTCGCGAGCCGTCTTCTTGGTCAGCGCCGCAGTCAGGTGGTGGAGGCTCGCGAATCCGCGGGCGAGCGTCTCCGCAAGTGGCAGTTGATCCGGGGTTGCCAACCAGAGGTGGAGCACCCGCGTCGGAATCCCGTGGGCAGTCGGGTCGCTATGCACATCGGTGTGGACACGGGTGCGCGCATCGGTGGGCGCGGCCCCCAGTGCATCGGCGAGCGTCACGTAGTCCCCGCGACGCCGTGGATCGATCGTGAAACTGTTCGGCCCGCTCGCTTCGAAGCGATCGGCCGGTCGAACCACGACAACGTCGTTCCCCGCGCGGCGGAGCGACGCGATCAACGGGTCCCAGTAGCCGGCGCCATCGGCAAGGACCAGCCAGCGCGCGTCCTGGTGCTCGCGAGTCGTGGCAAGTCCCGCGGTGCGGCGCCATCCGGGAATCGAGAACCAGCTACTCGGCTCGTTTGCGGTTGCGGTTGTAGTGATCGTGTCCGCATCAGCATCAGAATCGGCATCAACATCACCGTTCGCCGCTGCCGGTCCAGCGAGCCAGAAGCGTTCGTGCTCGAAGGGATAGGTCGGCAGCGGGATTCGCCGCCGCTGCTCGCCTCGCGCCACGCCCTTCCAGTCGATTCGCACACCGGTGAGCCAGAGCCGTCCCATCGCGTCGAGCAGTGCCGCCACGTCGGATCGCACCTCGAGCGGATGGCGCATGCTGGCGATCGCCGGCGACACCGTGGAGCTCGACGAGCGGGTCGCACCGCTCGAGCTCGACCGCGCCTCGTTCGCGAGCGTGCTCAACGTGACCCCGGGACCGACCTCGAGCAGCACGCGCGCGGAGTCCTCGCGCAGCAGCGCCAGCCCTTCGGCGAAGCGCACGGTGCCGCGCAGTTGCCGCGCCCAGTAGCGCGGATCGATCGCGTCGGCCGCGGTGATCCAGCTTCCGGTCACTCCGGAGATGAAGGGCCGCTCCGGTGGCTTCTTCGGTACGCGGCGCACCGCATCGGCGAACGCGTCGAGGATCGGATCCATCATCGCGGAGTGGAAAGCGTGCGAGACGTCGATCCGCTTGCAGGCGATCCCTTCGCCGGTGAGCGCCGCCTCGAAACGTTCGATCGCGGCCAGCGGTCCCGACACGGTCGACGAGCGCGCCGAGTTGGCGGCCGCCAACGACAGGTTCGCACCGAGCCGCGATTCGAGCTCCGCCGCCGCGAGCGGGACCGCGAGCATTGCCCCGCGCGGAACCTCCTGCATCAGTCGCGCGCGCGTCGCGACCAGCGCGAGCGCGTGCTCGGGACGGAAGACCTGCGTGAGCGTGGCCGCGACCAGCTCGCCAATGCTGTGGCCGAGTAGCGTCTTCGGGAAGACACCCCACTCCATCCAGAGGCGCGCCAACGCGTACTCGACGACGAAGAGCGCCGGCTGTGCGAACGCGGTCTCGCGGAGCTTCGCGGCCGCGGCGGTCGCTTCCGAAGCGGACGGGTAGAGGACGTGCCGCAGGTCGAGCCCCAACCGCGGCAGGAGCTCTTCGCAGCAGGCGTCGACGTGCTGGCGATAGATCGGCTCGCTCGCGTAGAGCTCCTTTCCCATGTCGACGTGCTGCGCGCCCTGGCCCGGGAAGAGGAAGGCGACCTCCGGGGCGCGCAGCGCCGCCACACCGCTGCGTACTTGCGGCGATTCCGGCGCACGGAGCAGGCGGCGCGCCTCTTCGACACTCTTGCAGACGAACGCGCGGCGCTGCTCGAACGACTTCCGGCCGACTTGGAGTGTGTAGGCGACGTCGGCAAGGTCGACGTCGGGTGCACCTGCAAGGTGTGCCTCCAGGTTTCGGGTCGCGGTCTCGAGTGCGCTCTGCGTCCGCGCCGAAAGCACCAGGAGCTGGCAGCCACGCGACGGCGAGCCGCCTTGCGCCGGTGGCGCCTCCTCGAGCACGACGTGGGCGTTGGTGCCACCGATGCCAAACGAGCTGACTCCCGCGCGACGCGGTGATCCGTTGGTCGACCACTCCTTCGCGTTCGCGTTCACATAGAACGGGCTGCGCGCGAGCTCGAGGCGCGGGTTGGGTTGCTCGAAGTGGAGTGTCGGCGGAATCATCCGATGCTCCAGCGCGAGCACCGTCTTGATCAGCCCGGCGATGCCCGATGCCACATCCAGATGGCCGATGTTGCTCTTCACCGATCCGAGCGCGCAGAAGCCGGTCCGTTCGCCGCCGACGCGAAACGCCTGGGTCAAAGCGGCGACCTCGACCGGGTCGCCGAGCTCGGTACCCGTGCCGTGCGCTTCGACGAAGCTCACCGACTGCGGACTGATGCCCGCCAGCGCCTGTGCCATGGCGATCACCGCCGCCTGGCGATCGACGCTCGGCGCCGTGAACCCGACCTTCTGCTCGCCGTCGTTGTTGATGGCGGCTCCGCGGATCACCGCGTGGATCGGGTCGCGATCGGCGATCGCGTCGGCCCAGCGCTTCAACACGACGACGCCGAGCCCGCTCCCGAAAGTGGTGCCACGCGCCCGCACATCGAATGGACGGCAGTGGCCGTCGGGCGAGAGGATGCTCTCGGCGACATAGGGGTAGCCGCGCGTTTGTGGCAAACGCAGGGCGACGCCTCCCGCGAGCGCCATGTCACACTGGAAGCTCGACAGCGCCTGATAGGCCAGCGTGACGGCGACCAGCGACGACGAGCAGCCACTCTGCACCACCACGCTCGGTCCCGTCAGGTTGAGATGGAACGAGGTCCGTGTGGCGAGGAAGTCCTTGTCATTGCCGAGCAGCGTGGTGAGGTCGTCGAGGTCGGGACGCGGCCCACCGTTGCGGTGCAGTTGATTCAATAAATAGCGGTTGAGGCTGAGCGCGCCGAAGACCCCGATCGCGCCGCCTTCATCGCGCGCGCCGTAGCCCGCGTGCTCGAGCGCCGCCCACGCCGTCTCGAGGAAGAGCCGCTGCTGCGGATCGAGCAGCTCCGCTTCACGCCGGTTGTATCCGAAGAAAGCGGCATCGAACCCCTCGACGTCGTCGAGCACGCCGCCGGCCCGCACGTAGCCGCGATCGCCAATTTGTGCACTGCTCGCGCCCGCCGCGCGGAGCTCCGCTTCGCTGAAGAACGCGATCGACTCGACGCCGCGCGCGAGGTTGTTCCAGTAGGCAGCGATGTCGGGCGCGCCCGGAAAGCGTCCGGCGACGCCGATGACGGCCACGCCTTCCTTGGTTGCATCCGCCGAGCTGGCCACGAGTTGCACCCCCCGGGGATGAGCGGCCGCGCGAGACTGGCCGACCCTCGTCACCACTCCTCGAGCGCAGGCGAGGATACTATGGGCGCCGCTGGTCGACGGAAGCCCTGACGGAAGGACTACGAAGCCCTGCGGGGAGCGCCACTCTGTGACGAACGCTGCACCCGAACTGGCGGTGTTACCGCTCGGCGCGTCGATGGGCGTGGAGGTCCACGACGTCGACGCCTCCGCCACACCCAGCGCGGAGGTGGTCCGCGCGCTGAAGCAGTTGATCGCCGTGCATAGCTTCATCGTGCTGCGCGGTCAGCCGCTCGACGAGAAGCGGCACGTCGCCTTCGCGGAGGCGATTGGCGACACCGTGGTTCCCTGGCTGAACGCCGTCGAACCCAACACACTCGCGCGGATCAAGGAGCTGCCGGGCCGACCGGGTTACACCGGAGCTCACCCCGGCGTTGTCTACTTCGTGAACGGCCCGCAGTACCGCGATCAGCCCGACGACGGCTATCTGCAGGGCTGGCACGCCGACATGACCCACCTCCAGGTGCCGTTGCACTACGCGACGCTGAGCGCGATCGAGGTGCCTGACTACGGCTACGAGACGTGGCTCTCCGACCAGTGCCTGGCCTACGAGCGCCTCGACGACACGACCAAGCGCCGCGTCGATGCGCTCTTCATCACTCACAGCTTCCAGCACGTCTTCCCGCGGCTCCCGCCGGTCGTCCACCCGGTGATCCTGACCCACCCGTTGTCGGGTCGCCGCAGCATCTATGGCATTCCCGGTGTCGCGGATGCTTGTCCGCTCGGCGTCACGCCGGCCGAAGGGGCCGAGCTCATGGCGAAGCTGATCGCCCACCTCGATGACGAGCGCTTCATCTACAAGCACACCTGGCGCACGGGTGACCTGCTGATCTGGGACAACCGCTGCGTGCTCCATCGCCGCGGCCCGCAAGCGAAGGGACAGACCCGCATCCTGCGCCGCGTGATGGCGGGCGACGGCGACGCCCCAACCGTACGGCAGATCATGCTCGGCCTTTGAGATCAGGTCAGCCCCGTTTCCACCGGTCGCGCGGGTAGCCGTTCTGCTCGAGGAAGGTCGCGAGGTCGCCCTCCAGGCGTGACAAGGCCCAGGCGCGGGTGGCGGGATCCCATGCCGGCCGCTCGCTGGTTCGGGTGGTGAGAATGCGCGAGAAGCTCTCGCGCACGGCACGTGGCAGGCGTTTCACGATGGAGTCGTAGATCCGCCGCCGCTTGGGCGAGGACCAGAGTCGCCAGATCGCGCCGCGCGGCATGCGACGCCCGTCGGTCGGGTTGAGGTGTACCGAGTAGTCCGGAAGCTCCACGTCGGCCGCGACACCGAGGAACTCGAAACAACGGCGAGTGACGGCGCGCGGCGCTGCCACGAGCTCCTCGAAGAGCAGCACCAGGATCTGCCGATCGGCGAAGTGGCGCCGATACTCGCCGAGCTCCTGTAGATAGTTCGTCGACTCGACGATGCACTCCGATTGGCGCCGTACCGCACTGTTGAAGTCGACGTCGACGCGCATCCCTTCGGGTGTCTGCGCCACGCCGACTCGTTGGAACGGCGAGGCAGTGGTGAAGTGGCGTAGCTGGAGCCACACCGACTCCATGCGGGCGAGCGGCTCGCGGACGATGTAGATCAGCTTGAGATCGAGCCGATAGGCGGCGATCCGCTCCGCGGTGCGGGGGAACAGGCGGCGCACGGTGTAGGTGGTGCTGCCCTCGCCGATCTGCTGCGCGTCCGTCGCCCCGTCGAACCACGGCTCGTACAAATGCGGGCCGCGCGCGAATAGCTCGTCGAAGCTGAAGAAATGTAGCTCATTGAGTGACGGGAAGAAGATCGCGGGATGTTGGCTGAGCAGATGACAGAGACTCGTGGTGCCGGCCTTCGCCGCTCCGATGACCAGGAAGGTTGGTCTCATGGCGGTCGCCTCTCCTGCAGACGCTGCAACGCAGCTCTCTGCGCGCGCGCGCGCGCCGTCGCGTCGTCGAGTGCCCGATTCGCGATCGGGCCGCCGAGCGCCTCGGCTTGCGCGCGCACCGTCGGATAGCGGAAGAGGTCGACCAGCGTGAAGTTTGCCGAGAGCTT
>CAYRQC010000495.1:0-12573 GCA_964426265.1 uncultured Phycisphaerales bacterium
GTTGAGGTTCCCGAAGTCGAGGAAGTGATTGACCGGCACACCATTGATCGCCGCGAGCAGGAGGCCGGCCAACGAGCCGCTCGGACCGCCGCGGGTGGAGGCACTCGCGGTCACGCCGACGGCGGCACTCGCCGGAGAGATCTGGAGGTAGAGGTCGTCGAGCTCGAGCAGCTCGATGCGGCCCACCGTCACGCCGCCGGTCGAGTCATCCGGATCGCTGACGGCAACCAGGGGCCCATCGGCTCCACCCTGGAGGCCGGGCAGCCACGATGGGGCCACGGCAAGGTGCCTCGCGAAGAGATCGAGATCGATCGGGTCGAGCAGGCTCCCGTCGTCGCCGGAGAAGAGGTCGACGCGGCTTCGGCTCGGCCAGGAAATGAGCAGGTCGGGCACTCCGTCCTCGTTGGCATCGGCGATACCGGCGATGAGCGCTCCAGTGCCGCTGTTGGCCGTGAAGTTGTTCATCGTCGCGAGCACGGTCCACGCTCCGCCGCTGGCGATGAGCTGCACCTCTCCTTCGTCCGTGGCACCGGCGCCCGGCACGCCGATCAGCAGATCGTTCTTGCCATCGCCGTTGACGTCGCTGACCGCGGCGACGCCGAACCCGAACCGGTCGTCGGCGGCGACGCCGAGGAGCGCCTTCAGCTGGCCGCCCGTCTTGCCAGAGATGATCGCCACGCGGCCCGCGTTGGTGGCCGTCTTGCTGTTGAACGGGGCGCCGACGGCGACGTCGCCGAAGCCATCGCCGTTGACGTCGCCGAGCCAGGCGATCGACGTCCCGAACTGCTCGTCCTTGAAGTTGCCGAACGCCTGCACGACGAGAGCTCCCGTCACGGCGTTGTAGACCATCACCTCGCCCGCGTTCGTCTTCGCGGTGCTCGAAAGCGGGGTCCCGATGGCGAGCCGGATCGCGGTCGGTGACTGCACGCCGACGGCGAGGCTCGCACCGAACTTCACGTTGGAGCGGGCGTCGGTGAAGGTGCGCACCAGAGCCCCCGTCGCTCCCGAACGCACTTCGACCGAGCTGATCCCGGTGGCACTTCCGACGGCGAACTCGCCCGTACCGTCGCTGTTGAGATCGGGCAGCGCGACGAGCGCCCCGCCGAAGTCCTGCGCGGCGCGGTTGAACCGGCGGAGCTCGTGGCCGTCGGTGCTCGAGAGCAGCGCGATCGAATCGACCTCGGCAAGCCGTCCCGAGACGCCGGCAAGCACGTCGGTACGCCCGTCACCGTCTACGTCGTCGAAGAGGGCCAGACCGCCGCGCAGGTAGCTGATCGAGTTGGATTCCGACCGCTCGGCCAGCAGCTTGCCCTTCTTCAGCGAACGGATCTCGACCTTCCCTCCGTTGGTGTCGTCATCGAACGACGGCCCGCCGATGAGGAGATCCGGGAACGCGTCGCCGTCGACGTTGGCGGGACCCGACAGCGAGAAACCGTAGTTGTAGTGGGCGACCTGCATGTGCAGGAGCAGAGTGCCGGTGGTCCCCGAGTGGATGTTCACGAAGCCGCCCGGGATGCCGACGTCCGGATTGGTGGAACCACTGATCGCGACATCGGCGTGGCCGTCGCGGTCGACGTCTCCGGCGCTGGTGCACGCGATTCCGAAACCATTCTCCGAGCTGTCAAAGCTCAACAGGATCGCGCCGGTGGCGCCGGAGAAGAGGGCGGCTTGGCCGTGCGTCGTCCCGAACGGAGCCGACGTTGCCCCGGCCAACCAGACATCATCGTGGCCATCGCCGTCGACGTCGCCCGCTGCACTCACCGCCGAGTAGACGAACGACGAGCCCGAGAAGATCGGCGCGACCGTCTTGGCCAGCAGCGGGGCGTAGGTCCGTCCCGAGTAGACCTTGAGATCGACCGAGAGATCAACCAGGCCGACGATCTCGGTGAGGGCGAGGTCATGCACGCCGTCGGCGTCGAGGTCGCCGGCATCCGCGATCGAGTTCGTCGCCGCGAATTGACCGGTCGCGGTGCGCCCCGTCCACTGCGTCAGGAGGTGGCTGTCGACACCCGAGCGCAGCTCGACGAGCCCGTAACCGCCGCGATCTTTCGGGGCGCCGATCGCGAAATCGCCGATGCCGTCGCCATCGACGTCCCCCAGCCCCGCGAGGGAACCACCCCAGTCGATGAGCGGCGAGCTGCCGCGCAGTTCGAACAGCGGCGCACCGCTCTGTCCCGAGTAGACATACGCGGCGCCGAAGTTGCCGTCCGAGGGAGCTCCGACCATCAGGTCGTCGATGCCATCGCCGTCCATGTCGTGCAGGTTCGCGAGCGCCCGACCGTAGCTCACGTCCGACGGGCCGCGCAGCTCGTAGAGCAACGATGCGTCCGCTCCGGAGCAGACGCGCACCACCCCTTCGTACGGCGAGGGGAGGGCGTTGAACGCGGGCGCGCCCGCCGCGAAGTCGGGGACTCCATCGCCATTCAGATCACCGAGGAAGGTGACGGCCTTGCCGAACTGCTCCTGCCGGTCGTTTCCCGTCTTGCTCCAGAGCGCCCGCTGAGCGGGGGCGGCCGGCGCGAAGCCGGCGACCAGCGCGGCGATGGCGATGAGGGGGCTCGAGGTGGGGGGGACGATCGCCCATCGGCGACTCGAAGACGATGCACGCATGTCGAAAACTCCTACTCGGCCGGCCGAGCACAACGCGAATCGCGGACGAGGATATCCCATGTACCCGACTTCTTGGGGACGCGCTCCCACTCGTACGACCGACGAGGCAAAGAGTCACGAAACCGGCCGGTCGCGCCTTGCTCGGCGCGGCCGGCCGGTCTGGAACCTCGGCGACCCAGCGCGGATCACTCGAAATAGAAGGTCTGGTCCTGCGAGTCGGCGGTGTGGCCACCGAAGCCGATGGCATAGCCGCGCAGTGTGTAGGTCACACCCGAGAGGCCGGGTGGGATGACCGCGGAGGTCGACCAGCTACCTTCGACGTCGAGGAATCCGAAGTCGAAGAACTGGTTGAACGGCACCCCATCGATCGCCGCGAGGAAGAGCCCGCTGAAGGCCCCGTTCGGACCGCCGCGGAGGGTGGCGCTCGCCGTCATGCCGGGCGCGGCGCTCGGCGGGGAGACCTGCAGGTAGAGGTCGTCGAGCTCGAGCAGCTCGATGCGCCCCGCGGTCGCACCACCGGTCGGGTCGTCCGGATCGCTGATGGCGAGCAGCGGTCCGTCGGCTCCACCCTGGAGGCCGGCGAGCCACGGCGGCGCTACGGCGAGATGCTTCGCGAGCAGGTCGGTGTCGATCGGGTGGAGCAGGCTGCCGTTGCCACCGGAGAAGAGATCGATGCGAGTCCGAGCCGGCCAGGCGGTGAGCAGGTCGTCTACCCCATCTTCGTTGGCATCGGCAACTCCTGCGAGGAGCTCTCCGACGCCGCTGTTGGCCGTGAAGTTGTCCATCGTCGCGAGCAGACCCCAAGTCCCGCCGGCAATCAGCTGTACCGCTCCTTCATCCGACACGCCGGCGCCCGGCACGCCGACGAGCAGGTCGGTGATACCGTCTCCGTTCACGTCGCCGGCCGCGGCGACACAGTTCCCGAAACGATCGTCGGCGGCGCCGCCGAGCAGTGCCTTGAGCTGGTTGCCGTTCCGTCCCGACATGATCACCACGCGGCCCGCGTTGGTGGCGGTCTTGCCGTTGAACGGAGCGCCGACGGCGAAGTCGCCGAAGCCGTCGTGATTGACATCACCGAGCGACGCGACGGACGTCCCGAAGTGCTCGTTCTGCCAGTTGCCGAACTGCTGCACGACGAGGGCTCCCGTCATGGCGTCGTAGACCGTCACTTCACCGGCGCCGGTCTTCGCCGTGTTCGAAAGCGGTGTGCCGATGGCGAGCCGGATCTTGTTCGGCGACGTCGGTGACTGCACGCCGACCGCGAGGCTCCCGCCGAAGTTCACGTCGGTGCGGGCATCGGTGAAGCTGCGCACCAGCGAGCCATCGGCCCCGGAGCGCACTTCGACCGAGCCGACTCCGGTGGCGCTGCCGACGGCGAAGTCGCTGCGCCCGTCGCCATCGATGTCCGGCAATGGGACGAGTGCACCGCCGAAGTCCTGGGTGGCGCGGTGGAACCGGCGGATCTCGTGGCCGTCGAGGCTCGAGAGCAGCACGAGCCAGTCGACCTCGGCCAGCCGCTTCGAGAAGCCGGCGAGGACTTCCGGGCGCCCGTCGCCATCGCTGTCGTCGAGGAAGATCACGCCGCCACGCAGGTAGCTGATCGCGTTGGAGCCCGACCGCTCGAGCAGCAGCTTGCCCTTCTTCAGCGACCGGATCTCGATCGTTCCACCGGCGAGACTGCCGTCGAACGGCGGCGCGCCGATGAGGAGATCGGGGAACGCATCGCCGTCGACGTTGGCGGGGCCTGCCAGCGAGAAACCGTAGCTGTAGTCGGCGAGTGGCATGTGCAGGAGCACGCTGCCATCGGTTCCCGAGTGGATGTCGACGAAGCCGCCGAGACCGTCGGTGACGCCGCTGACGGCGATGTCGTCGTAGCCGTCGCGGTCGACGTCGCCGGCGTCGATGCACGCCACGCCGAAGCCGTTCTCTGTGCTCTCGAACGCCAGGAGATTGACGCCAGTGGCGCCGGAGAAGAGATCGGCCTGGCCGCGCAGGGTCTCGAACGGCGCGGTGGTCGACCCGGTCAACCAGACATCATCATGGCCGTCGCCGTCGAGGTCGCCGGCCGAGCTCACCGAGGAGTAGACGAACGAGCCCGAGTAGTTCGGCGCAATGGTCTTCGAGAGCAGGAGTGTGTGCGTGGTCCCTGAATAGACCTTCAGCTCGACGGCGAGATCGACCAGGCCGGTGATCTCGGTGAGGGCGAGGTCATGCACACCGTCGGCGTCGAGGTCGCCGGCATCGGCGATCGAGTTCCTCGCCCCGAACTGACCGGTGAGCGTGCGCCCGGTCCACTGTGCGAGCACGAAGCCGTCGACGCCCGAGCGCAGCTCGACGAGCCCCGATCCACCGTGGTCGTTCGGGGCGCCGATCGCAACGTCTCCGATGCCATCGCCGTCGACATCCCCGAGCCCGGCGAGGGCACCGCCATACTCACTGAGCGGTGTGCCACCCCGCAGCACGAGCAGCGGTGCACCGCTCGCTCCCGAGTAGAGGAACGCGGCGCCGGTGGTCCCGTCCGAAGGGGCCCCGACGATCACGTCATCGACGCCGTCTCCATCGACGTCGTGCACGTTGGCGAGCGCCCGGCCGAAGCTCACGTCCGACGGGCCGCGCAGCTCGTAGAGCAGCGACGCGTCCGCTCCCGAGCAGACGCGAACCACGCCCTCGTGTGGAGAGGGCAGGGCGTTGAACGCGGGAGCGCCGGCCGCGAAGTCCGGGACGCCGTCCCCGTCCAGGTCGCCGAGGAACGTGACGGCCTTGCCGAACTGCTCCTGTCGGTCGTTTCCCGACTTGCTCCACCGCGCTCGCTGAGCAGACGCCGCGGCGCCGGAACCAAGGACCAGGGCGACGATGGTGACGATCGGCCACCCACCACTCGGAAACGATGCACGCATGTCGAATCCTCCTTGGAGGCGCTTCGGGCGCCCCGCAGAAGAGTGAACGGCCGGTTCGCCCCTGACCGAACGAAGAATTGGCGCGCGCCCTTCCGCGCTCCTACCATCCGCCGTCCATGAACCCGCGATCACTGTTCCTGCGCAAGGTCACGGCCGATCCCGCTGAAGCGGGAACCGATGGGCCGGGGCTGAAGAGGACGCTCGGCGCCTTCGACCTCACGATGCTCGGGATCGGCGCGATCATCGGCGCCGGGCTCTTCTCGAGCATCCAGGAGATGGTGGCAGGGCGGTTCGACCCCGCCGGCAATCCGATCATGCTCGGCGCCGGGCCGTCGGTGATGCTCTCGTACCTGCTCACGGCCGTCGCGTGCGGCTTCGCGGCACTCTGCTACGCCGAGATCTCGGCGATGACGCCGGTGTCGGGGAGCGCCTACTCCTACTCCTATGCGGCGTTCGGTGAGCTGATCGCCTGGATCATCGGCTGGGACCTGGTCATCGAGTACGCGATCGGCAACGTCTATGTCGCGCAGAAGTGGGCGGCCTACTTCCAGACGTTCCTGAACGGGCTTTGCGGTTGGCACTTCCCGGTGTGGCTCACGACCGACATGCAGACGGCGGGGGGCATGGCCGCCAGCGCGACCCATCCGGCGTGGACGAACTGGAAGCCGCTGCTGGGTCTGGCAGAGGGCGCCACGTTCGACCCGACGTCCTACTTCCCGACCCTCTTCGGCCACCCCGTCGCGGTCAACCTGCCGGCGTTCACCGTCACCATCCTGCTCACGTGGCTGCTCTTCGTCGGCATCAAGGAGAGCGCGCGCGCCAACACGGTGATGGTGGTGTTGAAGCTCGTCCTCGTCGCGACCTTCATCGGCTGCGGCGCCTGGACGATCCTGCGCAAGGGCGAGAACCACTGGACGCCGTTCATGCCGAACGGCTTCACCGGCGTCTGGCACGGGGCGGCGCTCGGCTTCTTCTCCTACATCGGCTTCGACGCCGTCTCGACCGCCAGTGAGGAGACGAAGAACCCGCAGAAGAGCCTGCCGCAGGGCCTGCTCTGGTCACTCGGCATCTGCACCGTCCTCTACGTGCTGACCGCCGCGGTGCTCACCGGCGTGGTCGACTACAAGACGCTCACCACCGACGATCCGCTGACGGCCGCGATGGCGCGCATGGGCTTCGACAACGTGGAGAAGATCACGACGATCTTCGCCCTGGGTGCCGTCATCGCGATGACGGCGGTGCTGCTGGTCTTCCAGCTCGGCCAGACCCGCATCTTCATGGTGATGTCGCGGGATGGGCTCCTGCCGCGAACCTTCGCCAAGGTGCACCCCAAGTACCAGACACCGCACTTCAGCACCTGGATCACCGGGCTGGTGGTCGCCCTCGGCTGCTCGGTCCTCACCCCCGACCAGGCGATCGGACTCACGAACATCGGGACGCTCTTCGCGTTCATCCTGGTGTCGATCGGCGTGATCGTGTTGCGGCGGCGCGAGCCGGACCGGCCGCGGCCGTTCAAGGTGCCGGGCTATCCAGTCACGCCGATCCTCTCGGCGGTGGCCTGTCTCGCACTGATCTGCGGGCTCGAGGTGTCGAACTGGCTGCGGCTCGTCATCTGGTTGCAGATGGGGCTCGTGGTGTACGCAGGGTACGGCTACTGGAACAGCGCGATTCGCCAAGGCGCGGGCGGCGCGGCGCTGCGCGCGCTGGTGCGCGGCGACGCGAAGCTCGTCGGCTGGGCGTTGGTGGTCCTTTCGTTCTTCATGAGCTGGCAGTTGCTTGCCAACGGCACGCACCAGTTCGAGTCGCGCCTCTTCAACATCAGCGCCACGCTCTTCGTCGGCAGCCGGATCCTGTTCGTCGAGCTCGTCGGGATCGGCTTCGTTCTCGGCAACGACTGGGTGAAGCGCGCCGTCATCCTTGGAGCGCCGTTCGCCATCGGGATCGCCGCGCTGCTCGACTGGCAATCGGGCTGCCTGGTGTGGTGGCGGCCGATCGTGGAGGCCGGTGTCGCGGCAGTCGTGCTCGTGGCGGCCGGGCGGCTGTCGCCGCCGCGACTCGTGAGTGCGAAGAGCTGAGCACTGGGGGGGCGCCGCTTCGGCGGATGATGGCGCTTCATCACGACGTCGGGGCGGACCTCTTCTTCGAGTCGCCGCGCTGGGCGCGTGGTGCGCATGCACAGACCATGGGTGGCTACCTGCTGCGATCCGACCGCGGCGTGACGCGGCGGCGGGAGCGGTTCGAGCTGCCCGACGGCGACTTCGTCGATCTCGACTGGTTCTGCGCAGCCGAATCGGCGGCCGGATCGGTGCCCGAGCGGCCGCTCGTCCTGGCGCTGCACGGCATGGAAGGCTCGACCCGCTCGCGTTACATGGCGGTGCTCGCGCGTGAGCTTGCGGCGCTCGCGATCGACTGCGTCGGCCTCAACTTCCGCGGCTGCAGTGGCGAGCCGAACCGGCTGCCGCGCGCCTATCACGCCGGTGAGTTCGGCGACGCGGTCTTCGTGCTCGAGCAGCTGCGCGCGCGCTTCCCGCGGCGGCGGCTCGGGGCGGTCGGTTTTTCGCTCGGCGGGAACGTGCTGCTGCGGTGGCTCGGTGAGGCAGGCGCGTCGTCGGCGCGGCTCGTGAGTGGAGCCGCGGCGGTGTCGGTGCCGTTCGATCTCGCCGTCGGCGCGCGCTACACGGCGATCGGCCCGGGGCGCATCTACTCGCGGCGGCTCGTTCGCGATCTCCGGCGCAAGGTCGCGAGGAAGCGCGCGCTCGTCAGCGCTCGGATCGAGGTCGCGGCTGCACTGCGAGCGGCCACCTTCGAGCAGTTCGACGACGCCTTCACCGCCCCGCTCCACGGCTTCCGTGATGCCGACGACTACTACGCGCAGAGCAGCTCCGCGCCGTGGCTGCCGGGCATCGCGGTACCGACCTGCGTCGTGCACGCGCTCGATGATCCCTTCCTGCCGGCCACGGCAGTTCCCCTCGCCGCGCTGCGCGGCAACCCGTCGATCACCGCGCTCCTCAGCGCCGCCGGCGGCCACGTCGGGTTCGTCCACGGCACGCCCTGGGCGCCGCGTTTCTTCGCCGAACAGGCGATCGCGCGTTTCCTGGCGCGCACGCTCGAGGCGGCGGGTTGAGCTCGTCCGATCGCAGCCGCGGCACGCCGAAAAACTGCGTGTCTACAAGGCGCAATCATGATGGACGGTGCCAAGCCTGTGGTGAGCCCGAAGGCGATGTCGGCGGCGTGCCGCGCCGCGAGTCTCGCGACGTTGCGGCGTTTGCTGAAGGCGGGCGCCGACCCGGATCGTTCGTTCCTCGGTTGGGCGCCGCTCCATGCGTTGATCCAGGAGGATCCGCATGGCGACGCGGAGGCGACCGATGTCGCCCCGCGTCGCGCCGCCGGTAGTCAGCGACGCGACTGCGTCGCCGCGTTGCTCGATGCTGGTGCCGACCCGGCGCAACAGTCGGGGTTCCCGCCGGCGCCGGCGCTCACGCTGGCGGCGCTCGGCGGCCAGCAGGAGATGGTGGATCTGCTGCTCCAACGGGGCGTCGTCGTCGATGACTTCAGCGCGGCGGCGTTGTTGCGCGTCGCGGTGGTGAAGAAGCGGTTGGCGAAGGAGCCGCGCTCAGGGCAGCCGACCGCGGATCTGCGCCGCCTGGTTCGGTGGACGATCCCAAGCTCGCGCGAGCGCTCCTCACTCTGGTGCACCTCCTGCTCGACGCGGGCGCCGATCCGAATGCCCATTCGATGGTTCGCGGCCACGATCTCGCCCCGAGCTACTTCGCGATCTCGGCGCGCCGCCTCGATGCGACGCGGCTCTTGTTCGAACGCAGGGCCGACGCGACCGTCGCGCTGTCGACCGCGCTCTGGAATACGTGGGAATCGTTGATCGCCGCCGGCGGTGACGTCAAGCGCAAGGACGTGCACGGTCTCCCGCCGAAGTCCGTCGCGATCGCCAAGGCGATGATCCGAACGCTGCGCCGCCGTTGAGGAGGTGCGTCCGGTGTGCGGAAGACATCGCCGTACGGATCCTGGATCGGTACGCCGATGGTTTCCGCACATCATTTTCGGCGAATCGCGCGCCTCGACTTTGTCGTCACGTCGCGGGTGGCGCCGGTTTCTTGCGTTGGGTCGCGACGACGTAGAGGAAGAGAGCGAGCACCAGGAAGCAGCCGAGCCCCCACCAGTTGTGCTGGTCGAGGAAGTCGCGGATCGGCATCCGGCGCGTGCTGTTGTCGATCAGCCAGCTCGGCGCGGCGTCGGCCTTCAGCGTGTGCAGGAAGTCGCCGACCGTCTCGGTCTCGGTGAAGACCCGGTGCGACAGGCTGTCGAGCTCGTACTTCTTGCCGTAGGTGCTGTCGATCGGCGTTGCGAGCGGCTTGCCGTCCCGCTCCGTGATGGTCGTCGGTCCGCTCAGCGCACAGATGAGGATGCCGGCGAGCGCCCCGCCCGCGATGAGCCCGGAGCTGAAGAGGACGCCGGGCGAGCTCTCCTGCTCGGTCTCGGCCCGCTTGCGCTCCGCCTCGGTCTGTGTGCGCATCACCTTGCGATCGGCCCACTTGCGCGCCAGCCCGCCGATGAAGATCGACGCCGAGGTCGCCATGGGCAGATAGGCGCCGACGGCGAACGGCAGGGCCGCCACGCCGCAGAACTCCATCATGATCGCGATGAAGACCCCGATCAGCACCAGCACCCACGGCAGACTTCCGCCGAGCACACCGTTGATGATGATGCTGAAGAGGCGAGCCTGCGGGGCGTCGAACTTCCCGTCGATCTTCCGGATCAACTTGCCCGAGTCGTCGAACTCCTCGGTCTCGGAGCCGAGGATGCCCGGGTCGACCCGGTAGGCGATCCGGTCGCCCTTCGTCAGGTACTTGCCGACCGACACCAGCACGCGCGGCGATCCGGCGGGCGCGGCCGGATCCATCTGGTCGACCCGGACGTAGAGCACCTGGAGCTGCTGGTTCCGATGCTCCTCGATGGCGCCGAACTCGAGATCGTGGTTGCCGGCGGCGGCCAGCTTCGCGACCGCCTCGTGGGTGACCGTGAAGCCGGGGAAGTCGCGCTTGTGGAGCGTCGAGTAGCTGTCGTTCAGGTACATCAGCGTGAAGCCGATGACCGCGGAGCTGGTGAGCACGCCCCACATGATCGCGATCTGCTGTTTGCGTGGCGTCGCGCCGACCAGGAAGCCGGTCTTGAGGTCCTGCGACGTCGTTCCGCCGTTGCTGGCCGCCACACAGACGAGTGCCGCCGTGCAAAGCGCCATCTCCTTGTAGGAGACGCCGGTGCGGCCGGCCGCGACGAACAGCAGGCAGGTGATCAACAGCGTGGCGACCGTCATGCCCGAGATCGGGTTTGACGACGAACCGATCTCGCCGGTGATGCGGCTCGACACGGTCACGAAGAAGAAGCCGAACAAGATGATCAGGATCGCGGAGAGCCAGTCGATGCCGAGGATGTTCCGCTCGATCAGACCCTTCGTGAAGGCGACGTGCGGTGCCCAGATCGCGCCGATCAGCGCGAGGCTGCCGAAGATGACCACGGACATCGGCAAGTCGCGCGCGGTCCGGAGCGGCATGGTCGCCCCCTTGCCGCCGAAACCCGCGATGCCGCGAAAGAAGGCGCCGAAGATGGTCGGCAACGCTCGCGCCAGCGAGATGAGCCCGCCCGCCGCCACCGCGCCTGCCCCGATGTAGAGCACGAAGGCGTTGCGCAGCTCATTCGGCGACATGTCGCGCGCCTTCACCAGCCCGCCGCCGACCAGCGGCGAGGTGAGCTCCGGCCCGAAGTACTGGATCGCCGGGATGAAGACGAGGAACGACAGGATCCCGCCGGCCAGCATGATGAACGACGTGCGCCAGCCGATGATGTAGCCGGTGCCGAGCAGCACGGGGTTGGTCTCGAAGCTGATCGAGCCGCCCTTGAGGAAGCTGAAGGTCTTGTTGTTCCAGACGATCTTGTCGAGTCCCCAGGTCGCGTACTCGGCGAAGAACTTCCCGATCCGGCCGAGCAAGGCCCAGAGCCCGCCGAGGAAGAGCCCCCCGAACAAGGCCGCCGCCGACGCGCCGCCGCGCTCGCCGACGATCAGCACCTGCGCGCACGCCGTTCCCTCGGGGTAGAGGAGCTTGCCGTGCTCCTTCACCATGAGGCTGTGGCGCAGCGGGATCATCATCAGGATCCCGAGTGCGCCGCCGAGCAGCGCGACCAGCGTGATCCGCAGCGTGTCGATGTCGAAGCCCATGAGGAGCAGCGAGGGCAGCGTGAAAGCCACGCCGGCCGCCATCGACTCGCCCGCCGATCCGGTGGTCTGGACGATGTTGTTCTTGAGGATCGTCGACTTGCCGAACGCGCGCAGGATGGTGATCGACAGCACGGCGATCGGGATCGATGCGGAGGTCGTGAGCCCGACCTTGAGGCCGGCATAGACCGAAGCCGCCGCGAACATGATCCCGAGGATCGAGCCGAGGACGATCGCCCCGATCGTCGACTCGGTCATCTCGGTTTCGGGCGAGACGTAGGGTCGGAAGGTGGAGGAGGGGTCGGTGCCGCGCTCCGGGCTGCTCGGGTTCGAGTTCATGGGGGAGGCATCATCGGGCCGCCTGGTGGGGCGGTCAACGAAGCGAAAGCGGGGTCGGCTGCCGGCGGCGCGCTGGGTGCCGCAGCCGAGCGTGCCCGGAGCCACCGTGGGAACCAGGAGTCGGGCAAGAAAGTGGTGAGCGCCGCGATCATCACGAAGTTCCACCAACCGACGTTGGTGAGCAGCTCGAGCCCGACGTGCATCGCGATCAGGGTGAGCGCGCACCAGCGTGCGACCTTCGGGATCCAGAGCGCGATCGACGCCGCCGGCTCGAGGACGAAGACGATGTAGCAGAACGGCTTGAGCAGGCGGGTGTAGGGGCGCCAGTCGATCGGGAACCGGCTGAAGGTGGCGTTGGTCAACGCCACCGCGAGCATCTGGCCAGCCAGCCATCCCGGATGGTTGATCCGGCTCCACCCGGCGACGGCGTACATCGCCGCGCAGTGCACCTGCATCAGCCGCATCGGCCACGCGGGGCAGGTCGCTGCTGGTGGAGTGGCG
>CAYRQC010000496.1:0-2769 GCA_964426265.1 uncultured Phycisphaerales bacterium
CGGTGTCGAGCTCGAGATCCTCCATCATCGCGGCCGCGGCGGCCGTCATCCGCGCCTCGGTGTAACGCATCGCGGCGGGCGGATCGCCGTCGATCGAGCCGAAGTTGCCTTGGCCCTGGATCAGCCGGTAGCGCATGTTGAACGGCTGCGCCATGCGCACCAGCGTCGGGTAGATCACCGACTCGCCGTGCGGGTGGTAGTTGCCCGACGTGTCGCCGGCGATCTTGGCGCACTTGCGCTGCTTGGCGCGCGGGCCGAGCCCGAGGTCGTTCATCGCCACCAGGATTCGGCGCTGCGACGGCTTCAGTCCATCGCGGACATCGGGGAGCGCGCGGCTCACGATCACCGACATCGCGTAGGAGAGGTAGCTGTCCTTCATCTCCTGTTCGAGCAGGAGCGGCCGGTCGCCCGACGGACGGGATGAGGGCAATTGAGGGGTGTCGGGCACGGATCCTTCGGCCTCCCCGCCGATCAGGCCGGCCGTGAACCCCTCCGGCGCGACCATCAAATGAGCGCGGGATTATCTCAGAACCACGCGTAGAACGCAGTCAGAACACCGCCGGCGGCGACAAAGAAAGCGGCCAGCCCGCAAATCTCACGACGCAGCCGCCGCGTGAACGGGACGCGCGGCCCGCCACCACCGGTTGCGGCGTCGGGATCGAGCGTGGTCCACGCTCCGAGCGCCGAGCCGCTTTGCACTGGTGCCGGCCGCCGGAGCAGGACGACGGTCGCGGCGAGCGCCGCGGCGAGGAGGCCGCCGGTCGGCGCGGCACCGGCAACTAGCAGGCGCCACTCGAGCAGCGCCCCGCCGATCACGAGAAAGAGCAGGCCGAAAACGCGGCCTCCCTCGCCGCCATCGAGACGCCCGCGGAACCGCTCGACGAACGGCAGCACCGCGCTTGGTGGTCGCACCAGCAACAGCGCAACCGTCGACGACAGGAGGCCGACTGCCCCAACCGCCGCGCCGTAGAGCAGCCCGCGGTCGTACCCGAGCAGTAGCGCCACCAGCAACGAGAGTGGCAGGGCAGTCCCATACCAGAACGCCTTGCGCGCCCCGAGTTCGACCGCGGAGGCACACTCGGCGCCATAGAAGCGGAGGAAGAAGCCGCCTGCCGGCGAGTCGCTGAATTGCAGCAGCATGCTGGCCAACGCCAGGACGAGCGCCGGCAGTTGCGCGAAGAGGAGCCCGAAGAGCCCATGATCGTCCTGCCCGCGTCCAAGCACCAGGAAGAGCAGCGGGTAGGCGAGCAGCGGCAACGACTGCAGGCGAAAGCTCCGTTCACGGCGGAGCAGCCGGAGCGCGAGCCGGAACGAGGGTCGTTCGGCCGCCGCCACGAAGCGCCGCTCGAAGGCGCTGCGCAGCCACGAAGCGCGCCGTCGTCGCGCCGGTGGCGGCGCCGCCGCGAGCGCCTCGAGCATCGGCAGGTAGTGGCGCACCGCCCGCGCGATCGCCAGCGCCAGCAGCAGGAGCGCGGCGAAGGCGATCCCGACCAGCCCGAGCCGTACCGGCTCCCCGCCCGCTGCGGCGATCGCAAGCTCGCTGAACCAAGTGGTTGGCAGCCAAGCCACGGCGCACCACTCGGCGGCCGCCGCGCCCGCCGCGGCCGGCAGCGCGAGCCAACCGCCGGTCGCCGTGACCAACAGGAGCGAGCGCGTCCAGACCACTACCTCGCGGAGCCCCATGCGCGGAGCCACTCGCCGCAACCACAAGAGCAGCAGCACCGCGCCGCCGGCGAGCAGCAACGCCAGCAGCTCGAACGCGACGACCATGGCCGCGGCCGCCCGCAGCTCACCGCGCGCAACCAAGACGCACCCGGTCGGCAGGATCAGTGCGAGCGCCTTGCTCACGACCGGCAGCAGCAGCGCCGCGAGCCGGGCGCGCGCGTACTCCCCTGGTGCCGTCGGCATGGCACGCAGGAGCGGGAGATCGCGCGGATCGAGCCACGCGCTCGCAACGTCACCCAACGCGTCGACGACGCCGAAGATCCCGAGCAGCGCGAACGCGATGGCCGTGGTCCCGCGAGCCGACCCGCCCACGGCAACCCCCGCGACCACGAAGCCAACGAGCGAGGAGAAGAGGATCCCCGACAGCAACGGCGAGCTGCCCGTCGCCGCACTGTCGATGACGTCGTGCCGGAGGCAGTGGAGCAGGAGCGTGCGGAGGCGACGTCTCAAGTCGCGGTGCCGCGCCTACTGACCGCCGATGGGCTGCTGGTCCTTGGCGTCGTCGATATTGCGCCGCTTCAGCGGGGTCGCCGGCGTGCCGACCGGGGCGATGTCCGACGGACCGAAGGCCTTGGGCGGCGGGAACTGCAACCCCGGCGGGATGACCCGTTGGAACCGCTCCTGCGCAGTCCTCACTCGCGTCTCCGACTTGATGGATGCGACCTCATACGACTTGAGGTTCGGCCCGTTGACGTAGCGAAGGACGATGGCGTCGGCGCGAACCTTGTCCAACCATGGCTTGGTGCCGTGGGTGACGCTCAGCGGACGGAGGACGTAGGCCGCCTGCTTGTTGAAGATCGGACCGACGAACTCACCTTCGTTGATCTCGAAGAGCGCCTTCGGTTCGGGATAGAGATAGAGCAGCTCGCCGCGGCTGTTGTCCAGCACGAGGCCCTCGATGCTGCGCGAGGTCTCGTCCTCGCTGTGGGCGCGCACCACCTCGCTCATCGGTACCCCGCGCTCGAGCTCGGCGATGGCGACCGCGGCGCGCCGCTCGACGTCGAGCAAATCATCGCGGTAGCGCAGCATCATGGTCTTCTGCTC
>CAYRQC010000497.1:0-7787 GCA_964426265.1 uncultured Phycisphaerales bacterium
GCTGCACGTGACGCCGGCCGACGCGAAGGAAGGGGAGCGCGACCTCGGCAAGGCCGACGCGCTGGTGAACCTCGCGAAGCTCCTCCCGGGCGGCGCGACCAACCTCGGCGACGTCGTGCTCGTCGCACCCGGTTCGCTGCATTGGCTCGGCCGCCTGAAGGATGACGAGCTCCAGAAGACCTACGAGACGCGCAAGACGACGCAGGGGACGCGCCGTCTCGACGTCGAGGCGTGCCTGGTCGAGATGGGACGGCGCAAGTCGGAACGCTGGAAGACGTACCTCACGCTCGAGCTCGCCGCGGCGCGTCCGAAGGGGGAGAAGCAGAAGAAGACACCGAAGGGCAAGAACCGCGACGACGAGGCCGACTCGTCGGAGCCGGCCGAAGACCTCGAGCTGCTCACTGCGTTGCGCCGCGCGCAGGGCAAGCCCGACCCGATGGCGATCAACATCGGCGGCGAGGGAGCGTTCGACGCCACCTTCCCGGCGACCCCGTCGATCATCTACTCGCTGAAGAACGTCGACGTCTCCAAGGAGACCTTCGGCATCACGCACGGCGGCAGCAATCGCAGCGGCCGCTTCGCGCGCCTGCACGTCGAGGCGATCGGACTCGACGGCGCCCGCGTGCCGGTCCGGACGCAGTTCGGCGTGGGGATGGGTGGCGGCATGTTCCAGCGCGGCCATCTCGCACCCGGCCAGACGCAGGGCGACGAGATCCAGCTCGGCGACTACGTGAGCTTCCCCGGCCCTGGCGTCTACCAGGTTCGCATCAGCTACCACGACCGCGAGGAGATCGCGGACACGGACCGGATCGACGGCTTCATCGTCGCGACCTCGGCCGAGTTCCAGGTACGGCTGAAGTCACAGCCGATCGAGGTGAGGAAGGCCGATCAGGACGCATTGAAAGCAGAGTTCCGGGCGGTCGACTTCACGAAGAAGCCGCCGCTCACCGCCGGCCAGTGGTGGCCGAACCTGACGTTCGATCGCGAGCCGGCGACGCCGGAAGATCACCTCTTCCGTGTCGGCTACGCGGCCGTGCCGGCTCTGCTCGACCTCCTCGACGATGCGGGCCTCACGATCGAGCAGCGTTCCTGGGCCTTCGCGCTCCTCTGGGACATCACCGGGCTCAACAATCCGACCTCTGGCGAGTTCTTCTCCGCCGTCAAGGATCCCGTCTGGCTCACCGACTGGCCCGGCTCGACGGTGACGAGCCGCCCCAACTACGGCGAGTTCGGCACCATCGGCGGCGGCGGCTGGCCCGACCACCAGAAAGGGCTCGCCGCGCGCTGGAAGGCGATGCGGAGCTGGTTCGACGTCAAGCTCGTGAAGTAGGCGAGCTGGACGCGACTGCCGCTGAAGTCCTCCCGCCTCGAACGCCGACGAAGCCCGCATGACCACCTCGCGGACCCTCGTTCTGCTCGAGCCGTCGCGCTCGCTGCGCAAGCTCTTCGTCAACGCGTGCGCCGCGCGCGGCGTCGCCGTCTCGGCGCATGACTCGATCGGCTCGGCGCTCGTCGAGATCGCGACGAGCAAGCCGGTGGCGATCCTCACGGCGCGCGAGCTCCCCGGCCTACCGGGCGAGTCGCTGGTGGCGGCGCTCAAGTCGAGCCGCCATCACCGCGCGATCCCGATCGCGTTGCTCACGTCGAGCGCCGACGAGCACGAGGCCGCGAGCACCTTCTCCGCCGGCTGCGCTCCCGACCGGATCATCGTCAAGGGAACCGGCCTGCTCGACGACGTCGCGGCGTTCCTCGAATCGATCGGTCTCCCACTCGTCGCCGGTGGCGCCGCCGCGGCGCCGTGCCGGCTCGCCGGCCGCATCCTGCTCGCAGAGGATGGCCGCTCGAACCAGATGATCCTCGGCCACATCCTCCATGTCGCCGGCGCCGACGTCGTCGTCGCGAACGACGGCGTCGAGGCGGTCGAAGCGGCGAGCCGCGAGGCGGTCGACCTGGTCCTGATGGATGTCGAGATGCCGAACATGGACGGCCGGCAGGCGACCGTCGCGCTGCGCCGCAACGGCAAGCTGATGCCGATTCTCGCGCTCACCGCCCACGATCCCGAGCTCTTCCGCGCCGAGGCGGAGCGCCACGGCTTCACCGCGGTCGTGCCCAAGTCCCTGTCGAAAGCGGACCTCGTCGCCTGCTGCGCGTCCCATCTCGGGAAGGCGCTGACGCCGTCCTGACCGCCACTGGACTCCGCTTCCCTCCACTTCCCCGCCGCGGCGCGCCGATACGAGATCCATCCGTCGGGAGCAGCTCTGTCATGGACTCCGTGCGCGACCCTGGTCCGGTGACTTCGCTCGTCGTCGACGACTCGACGTCGATGCGTCAGATGGTGGCATTCACGCTGCGCGAAGCGGGCTACCACGTCGTCGAAGGCGCGAACGGCGCGGAAGGGCTCGCGCAGCTCGCGACGCACGAGGTCGGGCTGATCATCAGCGACGTCAACATGCCGGTGATGGACGGGCTGACGTTCGTGCGGCAGGTGCGAGCGCAGCCGCGTCACCGCCAGACGCCGATCCTGATGCTCACCACGGAACTGCTGGAAAAGAAGAAGCAGGAGGGCAAGGCGGCCGGCGCCAACGGCTGGATCGTGAAGCCCTTCGACCCCGATCGCCTGCTGGCGGCGGTCTCCACGGTCATGACGTGACGCAACCAGCGTGAAGATCGACCTCTCCAAGTTCCGCGAGACCTTCTTCGAGGAAGCGACCGAGCGGGTCGCCGAGCTCGAGGACGGTCTCGTCCGGCTCGAGAAGGCGCCGGACGACGCAGAGCTGCTGAACGGGATCTTCCGCGCCGCCCACTCGATCAAGGGGAGCAGCGGGACCTTCGGGCTGACCGAGGTCACCACGCTGACGCACGCGCTCGAAGGGCTGCTCGATCGGATGCGCGACGGCCACCTCGCGGTGACGCGCGATCGGATCGGCGCCCTGCTCCGCGCGACCGACGTGCTCGGCGCGCTGATCGTTGCTTCGCGTGCAGGGTCGCCGCCGCCGGCGGAGCTGCCGGCCGTGCTCGACGAGCTCGCCGCGCTCGATGCGACGCCCGAAGCTCCGGCCTCCGTCACGGACGAGCCGCACGCGGCCCGCCGCGCCGCCTCGGACCGCCGATCGGCGCTCGACTCGTCGTCGCTGCGCGTCTCGACGCAGAAGCTCGACCAACTGATCGACCTCGTCGGCGAGCTGGTGATCGCGCAGTCGATGGTCCATCAGGTGATGACGAACTTCACGCCCGACGCGCTGCCGCGGCTGCAGGAGGCGGTCGACGTGATGGAGCGCAACACGCGCGAGCTGCAGGAGCGCGTGATGTCGGTCCGGATGGTCGAGGTGGGAGCGATCTTCCGCCGCTTCCCGCGCCTCGTGCGCGACCTCGCCGAGAGCCTGGAGAAGGAGATCGCGCTCGAGGTGGCGGGCGAGGAGACGGAGCTCGACAAGGGCGTCATCGAGGCGATCGCCGACCCGCTCACGCACCTCGTGCGCAACGCCATCGACCATGGCATCGAGCCGGCCGCCGAACGTCAGCTCGTCGGCAAGCCCGCGCACGGCACGATCCGGCTCGCCGCTCGTCACGAAGGGGGCGCCGTCGTCGTCGAGGTGACGGACGACGGTCGCGGGCTCGACACGCGTCGCATCCTCGAGAAGGCGCGCGAGTGCGGCCTGGTGCGGCCCGAACAGTCGCTCACCGACGACGAGATCCACGCGCTCATCTTCGAGCCGGGCTTCTCGACCGCCGCCGTCGTCAGCGACCTCTCCGGACGCGGCGTCGGCATGGACGTCGTCAAGCGATCGGTCGAGGCGCTGAACGGCACGGTCCACATCGTCACGCAACCCGGCCGCGGGACGCGCTTCCGCCTCAAGCTGCCGCTGACGCTGGCGATCCTCGACGGCCTCGCGCTGCGAGTCGGCGACCAGACCTACATCCTGCCGCTGATCGCGATCGTCGAGTCGCTCCGCCCGAACGCGCAAGCGCTGAAGCGGATCGTCGGCCGCGGCGAGCTGGTGATGGTGCGCGGCGAGGCGCTGCCGCTGGTGCGGCTGCACGCGCTCTTCGGAGTCGCCGGCGCCGAGGTCGATCCACGCCGCGCCCTGGTCGTGATCGTCGAGCACGATGGACGCCGGCTCGGGCTGCTCGTCGACGAGCTGCTCGGCCAATCGCAGGTGGTGATCAAGAACCTCGAGGCGGGCTACCGCCGCGTCGAGGGCGTGATGGGCGCGACGATCCTCGGCAACGGGTCGGTCGCGCTGATCCTGGACGTGCAAGGCATCGCGCGCGCGGCCGCTGCGCGCGCGGCGGATGTGGCGCTCGAGACCGCGGAGTCGCTGACCTGAAGTCGTTCGCTGGCCCACGAAAACGGGCATGAAAACGGGAAGGACAAGCCATGGACTGGTTCGCCAACCGGAAGACGAGGACGAAGCTGCTGCTCGGGTTCGCGGCGGTCTGCGCGCTGATGGTGGCGCAGGGTCTCATCGCGCTCTCGAAGGCCGCGCGCATCCACGACGCGACCGTCGAGATCGCCGATGACTGGATGCCGAGCGAGGCGATCCTCGGCAACTTGAGCGAGGACTTCGTCAACTACCACCGCATGGAGATGCAGCACGTCCTCTCCGTCACGGCCGAGGATCTCGCGAAGTACGAGAAGGAGATCGCCGACGCGGAGACGATGTTCCGCAAGCACGAGCAGCTCTACGAGTCGATGATCGAGACACCCGCCGAGCGGACCGCGTACGCCGCCTACGAGGCGGCCCTCGCCGACTTCATGACCGAGCACGAGAAGCTCATGGCGATCTCGCGCCAGCTCGACCAGCGGGACGCGGCACGCGCCGCCCTGCGCGGCGGTTCGACCCGCGCGTTCGAGGTGGTCTGCGATCGCCTGGCCGGGGTGTCGGAGGCGACGGCCGCCGGCGCGAACGCAGCGCGTGACCTCGCCGCCGCGAACTACGCATCGGCGCGCCTGTGGCTGTTTGGCGCGATGCTCACCGGCCTCTTCGTGGCGTTCACCATCGCGATCACCGTTGCGCGCCGGATCGAGCGGCCGCTCGCACGGACGGTCGACGTGCTGACCGCCGTGGCCGACGGCGACCTGACGCAGTCGCTCCATCTCGACACGCGCGACGAGATCGGGGCGATGGCGACGGCGCTGAACCAGGCGGTCGGAAGCATGCGCAACGCGCTCGACGAAGTGCGCAGCTCCGCGAACGCCGTGGCGAGCGCCTCGCAGGAGCTCTCCGCCGGCTCGGAGTCGATCTCGAGCGGCGCGCAGGAGCAGGCATCGAGCCTCGAGGAGACGGCCGCGACGCTGCAGCAGTTCACCGCCAACGTGCGCAAGAACGCCGAGAATGCGCAGCAGGCCGACCAGCTCGCGAACAGCGCGCGCGACGTCGCCGCGAAGGGCGGGCAGGTCGTCGCGTCCGCCGTGCAAGCGATGGGCGAGATCAACCACGCCTCGAAGCGGATCGCCGACATCATCACGACGATCGACGAGATCGCCTTCCAGACCAATCTGCTCGCGCTCAACGCCGCGGTCGAGGCGGCGCGCGCCGGCGAGCAGGGCCGCGGCTTCGCGGTCGTCGCCGGCGAGGTCCGCAACCTCGCGCAGCGCAGCGCGAGCGCCGCGAAGGAGATCAAGGGGCTGATCCAGGACAGTGTGCGCAAGGTCGAGACCGGCACGCAGATGGTGAACCAGTCGGGCACCACGCTGCAGGAGATCGTCGCGTCGGTGCAGCGCGTGACCAACCTCATCGCCGAGATCGCCGCCGCCTGTCGCGAGCAGGCGTCCGGCATCAACCAGGTCAACGTCGCCGTGACGCAGATGGACCAGGTCACGCAGTCGAACGCGGGCCAGACCGAGGAGCTCTCCGGCACCGCGCAGGGGCTGGCGGCACAGGCCGAGCAGATGCTGGCGCTGGTCGAGCGCTTCCGGCTCGACGGCGATGCGACGACGGCGCGCGGCGACCGCGGCGCGCACGTCGTCCACTCGGCTCAGCCGACTCACCCGGTCGTGGTCCAACCGATGAAGACGGCGCGCGCGCCGGTGAGGCCGAAGCCGAAGGCGGCGCAACCGCTGACGCACCTCGCGTACGCGAAGCCGGCCGAGGCACACGGCGTGACGCAAAGCGGCGCTCCGACCGCGGGCACCTTCGAGTCGTTCTGAGGCGGACGCGAGCCACCAGAGAGCACGGGAGGACACGCCCATGCAGGACCTGATCGAAGCGACCGCCCCCGCCGACGCGCGGCCGGCCTCGCGGCAGTACCTCACCTTCACGCTCGGCGCCGAGGAGTACGGCATCGAGATCCTGCGGGTGCAGGAGATCCGCGGCTACACGTCGGTGACCCCGATCCCCAACACGCCCCCCCACATCAAGGGCGTGATCAACCTGCGCGGCGCGGTGGTGCCGGTCGTCGACCTGCGCATCAAGTTCGCGCTGGCCGACCGCACCTACAGCAAGTTCACGGTGATCGTCCTCGTGACGATCGGCGCGAAGCTGGTCGGACTGGTGGTCGACGCGGTCTCGGACGTGCTCGACGTCGCCGAGCAGGCGATCGATCCGGCGCCCGACTTCGGCGCGAGCGTCGACACGTCGTGCATCACCGGCCTGGCCAGGGTGGGCGAGCGGCTCGTGATCCTGCTCGACATCGAAGCGCTGGTGCGCGCGGACACGCTGCGTGGCTGATGCCGCCGACGCGGTGACCGATCGCGAGTTCACGGCGCTCCGGCGGATCATCCACGACGAGACGGGGATCTGGCTTTCCGACAGCAAGCGCGTCCTGCTCGTCTCGCGGCTCTCCAAGCGGCTGCGGAGCCTCGGGCTGCGGAGCTTCTCGGAGTACGAGGCGCACCTCGCGAAGCACGACCCGCTCGGGCACGAACGGGTCGAGATGATCAACTGCATCACGACCAACAAGACCGACTTCTTCCGCGAGCCGCACCACTTCGAGTTCCTCAAGGAAATCCTGCTGCCGGAGCTCTGCGCGCGCAAGCGCGGCGAGATCCACCTCTGGAGCGCCGGCTGCTCGACCGGCGAGGAGCCGTGGTCGATCGCCATGGCCGCCGTCGAGTGCCTTGGCGCCGACGCGAGGCGCCGCGTCCGGATCCTCGCCTCCGACATCGACACGCAAGTGCTGGCGCGCGCGGAGCAGGGCCTCTACCCGCGCGAGCGGCTCGATCCGGTCGCTGCGGCGCACTGGCAGCCCTATTGCCTGCAAGGCAAGGGCGGGCACGCCGGGCTCGTCCGCATCCGTCCCGAGATCGTGCGGATGGTCACCTTCCGCCGCATCAACCTGAACGACGGCGGCTGGCCGTTCCGCGGCCGCTTCGACGCGATCTTCTGCCGCAACGTGATCATCTACTTCGACCACGGCACACAGCTCCGCCTGCTGCGGCGGTTCGCCGACCATCTCGACGTGGGCGGCCACCTCTTCCTCGGCCACGCCGAGACGATCTGCGAACGGATCGGCGACCTCGCACCGATCGGCAACTCGATCTATCGGCGGCCGACGCCGGCCGTCGCGCACGTACGCGGCGAGGGTCACTTGCAGCTCGCGATCGCAACGTCGACCGCCGCCGCCGCAGTCCCGGAGCCCGACCGCGTGCGGATCAACGCTGGCGAGCTCCACGCCGCCGCCAAGCCGACCGTCGTCAGCACGCTGCTCGGCTCGTGCGTCGCCGCGTGCCTCTTCGATCCGCACGCGCGGATCGGCGGCATGAACCACTTCATGCTGCCCGAGGGCGTTGCGCGCGACCGCTTCCCGAACCGTTTGGATTGCACTCTATGGAGGTGCTGATCAAC
>CAYRQC010000498.1:0-8050 GCA_964426265.1 uncultured Phycisphaerales bacterium
CACCGGAGGAGGAGACGCTCACCCGGGTCGTGGTGGCTGTCTGGCGGTCGCGCACGAAGACATCTCCGCGCCCGTTGGTGTCATTCGCGACGAGATTCGATGCGGTCGAATGGAACGCCACGAACCGACCGTCCGCGGAAATCGACGGTGAATAACAATTTCCGATGGATAACACGCCGGCGGAGTCCACGCTCACGCGGGTCGTGGTAGCCGTCTGGCGGTCGCATACATACACGTGGGTGTACCCATTGATGTCTGCCGCGGTGAGATTCTGAGCGTCACTTTCGAATGCCACGAAGCGTCCGTCCGCTGAGATCGAGGGGTCCATGCTCGTGCCGTCGCCGCATCGTTGGGACGATAATCCACCGCTGGCGGTCGGCCGCAGGGTGACGTTCCAAGTGCCCTGCGCCGACACCTGTGGGGGCACAACAATGGTGGCGCCGACAACAACCAAGTTGCGCCAGGTGTGATTGCTCATTTCTTACCTCGGTTTGGCGAGACGGCACTCGGTGAAGGCAAGACACGGATGGGCCTAGCGTGTCTCCAATGCAGCATGATACCAAGAACGACCCCGTAATGGTTCAGCCGGTCCGCCGTGTCTGAATCCAGATCTCCTGACATACCACCCTCTCAAAGTGTCCGCTTTTTCTGGGATCATTGGTCCGGCTCAACCACCACGTTTTGGATGACGCGCCAGCGTGGATCCGGGCCTCGTCTTCCCTTGGGACGCTGTGACGCCAGCAATACGGTTCGAACACGCCGCTTCTCGAGCCACGCCGCAAGCCGGTCGGCAAGCCCCGGCGCACCGACTCGGTCGAAAATCCATCCGAGTCGCTGCGTATCCGGAATCGTGAACACTTCCGCGAGTGGTACGAGTGCCGCCGGATCGATCCGCTCGGCCAGCTCCTGCAGCACGGTCGCAACGTTGCTCCACCAGCCGGCCGCGGGCGCGAAGCGGACCAGATCGAACGCAGCCACGGCCGGCGTCGCCACCTGCATCGTTCCAGTGTCGGTCTGCAACGCCGACGTCATTGCGGCGGCGAGGTCGCGACGGACGTGGAACTGGACGCGAACGCGGCCGGTCCGGAACGGTCGCGTCGCTCGATCAGTGACGCACCTTCGCCTTGAGTCGGCGCAGAGCCCGCCCACGCTGCCGCTGCGTCCTCGCGCGTGAAGACGTACCTTCCGCGACCTTGGAGGTCGTCGACGAATGCCCCGATGCGCGACAGCTTTCGAGTCGTGTCGTTTGCCATTCTGTTTGCACAGGGTGCCGATATTTGTCACCTCTTGAAGTCGGGCTGGCTCTGTACCCAGCGACTGGCGGCCCGGAAGAACGAGTCCGACCGGTGCCGCAGGTCGACGTCATCACCGATGGCGAGTCGCTCCCCTTCGCGGACGAGGGCTTCGAGGTCGGAGGCGATCGGATCGGATCGGCTCGCCGGGGGCGTCGCGTGCCTTGCGCGCAAGCCCGGCGCGACGTCGACGACGAAGCGATGGGACGCGACCGACCATCGGCGCACGACGTTGCACGTCGAAAACGTCGTGGCACGGCGGTCGGTCGCGGCCCAAGATGGCACCCCATGAACACCTTCCGAGCCGGCCTGCTTTTCGCGTCGATCCTCGCCGCCGTCCCTCCGCTCGTCGGCTGCGGCGCGCCGCCGGTCGCGGAAGCACCCGCCCCGATCGCGCTCTTCGACGGCACCACGCTCTCCGGCTGGCACGCCGACGTGCCGGCCGCCGATGCCGATTCGAAAGCGCCGCCGTCGTTCGTGGTCCGCGACGGCCATCTCGTCAGCCAAGGGACGCCCGAAGGCCACCTCATCAGCAACGAGTCGTTCGGGGACTATCGACTCACGGTCGAGTGGCGCTGGCTGGGCGAGCCAGGCAACTGCGGCGTGCTCGTCCATGCGTCGACGCCGCGGCGGCTCTATGGCATGTTCCCGCAGTCGATCGAGTGCCAGCTCCAGAATGGCGAGGCGGGCGACTTCTGGTGCATCGGGGAGGACATCAGCGTCCCGGACATGGTGACGAGGCGCGGGGCGCCCGATCGCTGGGGCGTCGACGGTGACCGTCTGCGCCGCATCAAGAACCTCACCGACGGCTCCGAGCACAAGGTGGGCGACTGGAACACGATGGTGATCGAGTGCCGCGGGCGCTCGATCCTGGTCTGGGTGAACGGCGATCTCGTCAACGCCGGCACCGGCTGCACGGCCAACCACGGACAGATCGCTCTCCAGGCGGAAGGCGCTGCTTGCGAGTTCCGCAGGGTCGAGCTGCTGCAGCTCGGCAAGTAGCACGCGGGGCCACCAAGATCGCACTCCAGCGTGATGCAGCGGTGAAGCATGACGATCTCATGGTGAGCCCCTCCGCCCGCCTGTTTCGCCTCACGTGGGTCCGCCTATGTTTGATCGCCGGCATCCCATTCGGATGTGACCGCGATGCAGCCGACTCCTCCCATCACACCGATGTAGGCGTCGAATCATCGCCCTCCGCCGCGCTCGATGCGCCAAATCAGCCGTCATTGGACGCCGCACTCCTCATCGTCACACTCGACACCGTGCGGCGCGACGCGCTCGGGTTCGCGGGCGGCGACTTCACACCGGCGGTGCACACGCCGGTGCTCGACGAGCTGGCGAAGCAATCGGTCGAGTTCACCCACACCTGGACCGTCGCACCGGTGACGCTGCCGGCGCATGCGTCGCTCTTCACCGGGCTCTATCCCACCGCTCACGGTGTGCACGACAACCTCGGCTTCCGGCTGCCTGACTCGGCCAACACACTCGCCGAGCAGCTCGCGGAGCGCGGCTTCGCAACGGCCGCGGTCGTCGCGGCACCGGTCGTCGGCGCGAGCAGCGGGCTCGCCCAGGGATTCCAGACGTTCGATGGACCGACCGAGCCGCAGCTCGAACGGCCTGCGGGAGCGGTGACGACGGCGGCCGTGGCGGCGCTGGCGCAACTCGCGACGACGCAACAGCCGTTCTTCCTGTGGGCGCACTACTTCGACGCCCACGCACCGCACGCGGCACCGCCCGTGGGCAGCGCTCCCGGCACCTTCGCCTCGACGGCCGACGAACGGGCGGCGTATCGCGACGAGATCGAACGGATCGATCGCCAGCTCGGCCGCTTGCTCGCCGCGGCGCGCGCCGCCGCCGGAACCCGACCGCTCTGCATCGTCGTCGTCGCCGACCACGGCGAGGCACTCGGGGACCATCGAGAAGCGACACACGGCCACCTCCTCCACGACGCGACGCTGCGCATCCCTCTCTTGATCCACCATCCGCGCTTCGTCCCTGGCCGCTGCTCGCGGACGTCCAGCCTCGTCGACCTCCTTCCCACACTTCAGGAGCTCTTCGAGCTTCCCGATTCGGGTGCGAGCCAAGGGCTCTCGTTGCTGCCGTGGCTGCAAGTGGATCGCGATCGTGCGGCAACCACCGATCGGATCGTCTGCTTCGAGTCGCGCCTGCCGTGGCACGAGTTCGGCTGGCCGTGGCTCGACGGCGCAAGCGATGGCCGCTTCAAGTGGATCGATCGCCCGCGACCGGTCCTCTATGACCTCGCAAGCGATCCACTCGAGAGCGTCGATTGCACGGAAGCTCAACGCGATCGGATGGAGGCACTCACGACCGCGCTGCACCAGCTCGAGCGAAGCGCCGTAGTGGACGAAGCGTCCGTGCCACGCTCCGCCGACGCTGCGGCGCTGACGAGCCTCGGCTACGTCGCCGCGCGTCGCGCGACGCCGCCCGATCCAACGACGCTCACCGAGCCCGAGGATCGCCTCGCGCTCGTCGAGCTGCGCGACCGCGGATTGCTGGCGCTCGAGCAACACGGCTTCGCCGCCGCCCTCGCGGCCTTCGAGGAGCTGCAGCGCCGCAACAGCGACCCCGCGCCCGGCTCGTTACTGATCGCCGTCACCCGCTCGCGCGACGCCGAGAGCCGCCCCGACGGCGCCGAGCGGCAGGCCGCACTCGAAGCGGCCGCAACAGCGTGGCAGGCGGCGATCGCGCTCTGCCCGGACGACGCGCTGCGACGCTTCAACCTCGCGATGACGCTGCTCGACCTCGGCCGCCGCGACGACGCGATCCGCGAGCTCGAGCGCTGCGTCGAGCTCGCGCCCGACTACTCGCGCGCCCGCGACGAACTCGCCGCGGCGCGCGCAGAAGCGGGGCCACGACCACCGCGCTGAGCCTCGCTCACGAGTGCAGGTCGCGCCGCACGGTCACCCGCTTGCCCCGCATGGTCGAGCCGCGCAGGGCACGAATCACGTTGTCGATCTCCGCCGCCGGTACCTCGACCAGGCTGAAGCGATCGGTGATGCGAACCGAGCCGATCGCGCTGCTCGACAGCCCGGCCTCGTTGGCGATGGCGCCGACCAGATCGCCGGGACGCACGCCGTCCGCGCGGCCGGCACCGATGAAGATGCGCGCCACCTCGAAGGAGGCGCCGGAGTCGCGGTGGCGGCCCCACGACGGCTTCTCGCCGCCCGGCGGCGCGTCGTGGCGCGCCGGCGTCATCGGCGGCGGTGGCGGCACGAGATCCTGGTCATCGGCCTGCGTGCCCGACGCAGCGTGGGTCGCGTCGTGCGCCAGCTTCATCGCGGCGGCCGCCACGTCCATCGGATCGTGCTCGTTCGCCAGTTCTTGCACGATGGTGCGGAAGGAGTCGAGCTCACCCGCCAGCACCGCTTCACGCACCGCGGCGCGCGTGAGGTCGAGCCGCCGGTGGTGCAGGTCAGCGACCGTCGGCAGCGTCTCGACGCTGATCTTCTGGCCGGTGGCGAACTGGATGTTGCGCAGCAGTCGATGCTCGCGCGGCTCGACGAAGGTGATCGCGACCCCTTCGCGACCGGCGCGGCCGGTGCGACCGATGCGATGGACGTAGTCGTCGGGATCGGAGGGGACGCCGTAGTTCACCACGTGCGACACGTGCTCGATGTCGAGCCCGCGCGCGGCGACGTCGGTGGCGACCAGCAGGTCGGCCTGCTCGCCGCGGAAGCGCTTCATCACGCGATCGCGCTGCTCCTGCGCAAAACCGCCGTGCAGCGCCTCGGCGCGATAGCCGCGGGAGTTCATCGCCTCGCACAGCTCGTCGACCTCGAGCCGCGTGCGGCAGAAGACGATCGCCGAGGTCGGCTGCTCCATGTCGAGCACGCGCCCGAGCGCCGCGTGCTTCTGTGCGCGCGCCACGACGTAGGCGACCTGCCGCACGCGCGGCGCCTGTCCCGCCGGCGTCCGCTCGCGCGCGATCGTGATGCGCACCGGATCGCGCAAGTGGTGCTTCGCGATGGAGAGGATCCGCGGCGGCAGCGTCGCCGAGAAGAGCGCCGTCTGGCGGGTCGCGGGCACGAGCTTCAGGATCGCCTCGATGTCTTCCGCGAAGCCCATGTCGAGCATCTCGTCGGCCTCGTCCAGCACGACCATGCGCACCGCGTCGAGCTTCAGCGAGCCGCGATTCAGGTGATCGAGCGCGCGTCCCGGCGTCGCCACCACCACCTCGACTCCGCGATCGAGCACGCGGAACTGCTGCCCGATCGACTGGCCGCCGAAGATCGGCAGCACGCTCGCGTTCAGCGCGCGGCCGTAGCGGTGGATCGCCTCCGCCACCTGCATCGCCAGCTCGCGCGTCGGCACCAGCACCAACGCGTGCGGCCGGTTGCGCAGCGCATCACCGGTCACTGCACACTGCAACAGCGGCAGCGCGAAGGCGGCGGTCTTGCCGGTGCCCGTGGCGGCTTGGCCGAGCAGATCCCGTCCGGCGAGCAGCGGCGGGATCGCCTCGCGCTGGATCGGCGTCGGCTCCTCGTAACCCAGCGCGGTCAGCGCGGTGGCGAGATCGGGGGCGACGCCGAGGATCGCGAACGCCGAGCGGGGAGCGGGAGCTGGCTCGGCTTGGGACACAGAGGGTGCAGCGGGGTCACTCATCGCGTCATTCTGCCCGCTCGCGGCGGAAGTAGAGTCGCGACGACACCGACGCGGATGGGGACGGACGCGAATGGGGACGCGAGCGTGAGCGAATCGCCCGAGCAACCAACGCCCGAACCTCATCCCCCCGCCTCGAACGTGATCCGAGCGTTGCAGGAGCGCCAGGCGGGTCGCCCTGCGACCGGTCGCTACCAACTGCACGACGAGATCGGGCGGGGCGGCGTCGGGACCGTGTTCGAGGGACGCGACGTCGATCTCGGACGCGAGGTCGCGATCAAGGTCCTGCACGAGCAGTATGCGGAGCGGCCCGAGCTGCTGGCGCGCTTCATCGAAGAGGCGCAGATCGGCGGCCAACTGCAGCATCCCGGCATCGTGCCGGTCTACGAGCTCGGCCTGCAGCACGGTGAACGCCCCTACTTCGCGATGAAGCTGGTGAAGGGCGAGACGCTCGCGGCCCTGCTCGCCCGCCGCAAGGAGCCGGGTGAGGAGCGCCGCCGCTACCTCACGATCTTCGAGCAGATCTGCCAGACACTCGCCTACGCCCACGCGCGGCGCGTGGTGCACCGCGACTTGAAGCCGGCGAACGTGATGATCGGCGCCTTCGGCGAGGTGCAGGTCGTCGACTGGGGCTTCGCGAAGGTGCTCGCAGGCGACGGCGACGACCAGCCGGACTCGACGACGGTTCCGGTTCCCGCCGGTCCGACGAGCGTGATCACGACGGTGCGCAGCGAGTCGGGCTCGGACTCGGTGGCCGGCTCGGTGATGGGCACGCTCTCCTACATGCCGCCGGAGCAGGCGAACGGCCAGATCGAGCGGCTCGACCGCCGCACCGATGTCTTCGGCCTCGGCGCAATCTTGTGCGAGATCCTGACCGGCGCGCCGCCCTACACCCGCGCCGATGGCGAGCTGATGGAGCTGGCGTGCGCGGGCGACCTGCGCGGGGCGCAGCAGCGGCTGGCGAGCTGCGGCGCCGACGCGCCGCTGATCGAGCTCTGCCAGCAGTGTCTGGCGCAGAAGCGCAGCGATCGGCCCGCGAGCGCCAAGGTGCTCGCCGACACGATCGGGAAATGGCTGTCCGCGGCGGAAGAGCGGGCGCGCGAGGCGCAGATCCACGCGGCCGAAGCGAAGGTGCGCGCGCGCGCGACGCTGCTGCTGGCGGCGGCGGTGCTGCTGATCGTCGGGATCGGCGGCGGCGGCTATCTCTGGGTCGAGCAGCAGGCGCAAACGCGGCGCACCACCGCGACCCATCGCGTCACCGAGGCGATCGGCCGCGCCAACGCGCTCCTCGGCGAAGCGCGCGCCGGTGGACGCGAAGCGGTCGCGCTCTGGGATCGGGCGGTCGCCGGCACGGCGCAGGCGGCGGCGCTCGCGGAGCAGGAGGAGGTCGATGCCGAACCGGCGAAGGAGGCGGCGACCCTGCATGCGGCCGCCACTTCCGAGCGCGAGCTCGCCGTCCAGGCGGCGGCGATCATCACGGCCGACCAGGCGATGCGCGAACAGATGCTGGCGCTGCGCATCCCGACCGACGACACGATCACGGCGCCCGATTGGGAGCAGAAGGAAGCGCGGCGTCTCGATCGAGAGTATGAGGCCGCCTTCAAGAGCTACCTCGGCGAACCGTCAATCGCGGAGGGGCCGATCGAGGCGGTGGTGGACCGGCTCCAGCACGGCGAGATCGAGATCGAGCTCGCGGCCGCGCTCGACCACTGGGCGCTGGCGCGCGACACGGCCGTCGCCGCGCCACCGGAGGCGGTCGCCTTCACCGCGCGGCTGCGCCGCATCGCGCTGCGGCTCGACGACGCGGACACGTGGCGGACTCGGCTGCGCGCGCTGCTCCCCGACGCGGCCGCCGAGCGGGCGACGATCGAGCGGCTCGCCACCGACGCCGACCTCGGCGCCCTCCCCGCCGAGAGCGTCGTCCTGCTCGCCGAGGCGCTCGTCAAGGTCGGGGCGTCGGAGCGCGCCGTGGTCGTCTACCGCCGCGCGACGCAGGTCTTCCCTTCCGATTTCTCGATCTGCTTCCGGCTCGCGATGTTGCTCCTGCTGCAGCGGCCGCCGCAGCACGAGGAGTCGCTCGCCCTGCTGCGGATCGCCCACGCGCTGCGACCCGACATGGGCGAGGTGGTCCATCG
>CAYRQC010000499.1:0-9779 GCA_964426265.1 uncultured Phycisphaerales bacterium
GCCCCGCCGCGTTCCTCTTCAGCGCCGAGCTCACCTTCGAAGATGGATCGACGCAACTCCTCGTCTCGAACAGCGAATGGGAATCACTCCCGACCGTCGAGGGCGAGGCCTTCGATCCCGATCGCAAGCAGCCGTGGCTGCCGGCGCGCGAACAGGGCGCCTACGGTGTGGCGCCGTGGGGACCGATCGCGCTGCCGCACGGCTCGGCGCAATTCGATCCGCTGCCGGGCTTCGCGGTCGAGCTGGTGGCCGACGGCTTCGGCTCGGTGGTCGCGCTGGCGCGCGCGGGCCGCGGGCGTTGGCTCGCGAACGTGGAGGGTGGGCCGATCTTCGAGCTCACCGACGCGGATGGTGACGGCCGCTGCGAGCAGATCGCGATCCTCACGAAGGAGGTGAAGGCGTGCCAGGGGATGTTGCGCCAGGACGGCGTGACGTGGCTCACCGGCATCGGCCCGCAAGGGCTCGGGCTCTATCGACTCGCCGCGCCCACCAACGGCAACGGCGCGACTGCCCCGCTCGAGCTGCAGCTCATCGCCCACTTCGGCGGAGCCGCCGGCGAGCATGGGCCGCACGCCATCGTCGCCGGACCGGATGGCGCGCTCTACATTCCCATCGGCAACCACGCGTCGCTCGCCGATCCGCCGGCGCTTTCGTCGCGCAACCTCCTCACCTACGAAGGTCACCTGCTCCCGACCTACGTCGATCCGCGCGGCCACGCGGTCGACTGCAAGGCGCCGGGTGGCACGATCCTGCGCGTCGATCCCAAGACCTTCGTGTGTGAGCGGTTCGCCTCCGGTTTCCGCAACCACTACGACATCGCCTTCGACACGCGCGGCGAGCTCTTCACCTTCGACTCCGACATGGAGTGGGATGTCGCGCTGCCGTGGTACCGGCCGGTGCGGCTGGTCCACGTCGTGCCGGGCGGCGATTACGGCTGGCGCACCGGCTCGAGCTGCTGGCCGTCGTGGTACGCCGACTCGCTGCCGGGGACGGTCGAGACCGGGCGCGGCTCGCCGACCGGGATGTGCCTCTGCACCGGCGATCGCTTCCCTGCGCGCTTCCGCGGCGCGCTCCTCGCCGGCGATTGGTCGCTCGGGCTCATCTTCGCGTTCCACGTCACACCGCACGGTGCGAGCTACACCGCCACCCACGAGCCGCTGCTGCGCGGCCATCCGCTGAACGTCACCGACCTCGAGATGGATGAGGACGGCTCGCTGGTCTTCGCGGTCGGCGGACGCGGGACGCAAGGCGGGATGCACCGGTTGAAGTATGTCGGTGGTGCAGGGGCGGACGAGGCGCAGCCACCGAAGGACCATGAGATCCACGCTGCCGATTTGGCCAGCGAGATGAACAGCACCACGCAACCGCCAGCGGCTCGCGCGCTGTTGCTGCGCTTGGCGTCGCCGGATCGCTTCGTGCGCTACCTCGCCGGACGGGCGCTGGAGCGGCGCGCCGCCGCGACCTTCGAGAGCGAAGGACTCGCCGCAACCAGCCCGATGGCGCGCGTGGAGAGCGTGATCGCGCTGGCGCGCCAGCAGCTCGGCGGCGCGACGGCAGGCGGTGCTGCTGCAGGAAGCGGTGCCCGAGCCGACGCGGTCGCCGACGAACGCGCGGCGCGCTGGCTCGACGTCGCGGCGAAAGTGATCGAGGAGGGCGCCGAAGGCGAGACGCGCATCACCGCGCTGCGCGCGCTCGAGCTGGTGAGGATCGCCGCGCCGAAGGCCGAGTTCGACGGCGCCCGGCTGCTCGCGCGCTTCCCGACGGGTGACCGCCCAGCCGACCGCGAGCTGGCGGAACTGATCGCGAGCTGCGCGCCGGCCGGCGGCACCGCCGCGCTCTGGCACGCCTTCGAGCAGGAGCCCTCGCGCGAGCAGAGGATCATCTACGCGTACGCACTCCGCTGCTTGCCCGACGGCTGGCCGGACGGCGCGCGACTCGCGCTCTACCGCTGGCTCGACGGCGACGCGCTGGTCGCGAATGGTGGCATGAGCTTCGTCGGCTACCTCGCCCACATCCGCGACGATCTCGCACGACACCTCACACCCGATGAACGCGTGACGCTCGCCGCCGAGGCCGCGGCCGCGAAGGCGGCGGCGGCTTCCGCCACCGCTGCCCGCGCCACCGCGGCCAGTATCGAACCGCGCGACCTCGACCGCACGGTCGCGCTCCTCACGCAGACTCTGCACGCGCCGCGGCGGTCACTGCCGGACGGCGCACTCGTCTTCCAGGTGAGCTGCAGCAAGTGTCACCGGCGCGGCGAGCTCGGTTCCGCCGTCGGCCCCGACCTCACGACGATCGGCGCGCGCTTCGGGCTGCGCGACCTCATCGAGTCGATGATCACGCCGTCGCGCACGATCTCCGACCAATACCGCGGCGAGAACTACTTCCTGAAGAGCGGCGACATCGTGACCGGCCTGCCGCTGCTCTCCGATGAGAAGCACGTCATCGTGATCGACACCACCGGCACCAAGATCGAGCTCGACGCGACGCAGATCGAGAAGCGGCGGCCGGCACAGAAGTCGGTCATGCCCGAGGGGCTCGCCGATGCGTTGACGTTCGAGCAGCTTGCCGACCTTTCGGCGTACCTGCTCTCCGACTCACTCGCGGGCCCACCCAAGGAGCCGACCTGGAAGCGCCTGTTCGACGGGCAGACGCTCGCCGGTTGGAGCGGTGAGGAGAAGCTCTGGCGCGTCGAGGAGGGCGTCATCCTCGGCGAGGCACGCGGGCTCGAGATGTCGAGCCACCTGATCTGGGAGCAGCCGCTCTCCGACTTCGTGCTCGAGTACGACCTCCAGCTCAGCGCGGGAAACGACAACTCCGGGCTCCAGTTCCGCAGCAAGCGCTACGCCCCGCACGAGCTGATCGGCTACCAGGCCGACGCCGGCGAGCCGAACTGGGGCTCACTCTTCGAGGAAGGTGGCCGCGGGCCGATCTCGCAGGTGAAGCAGGAGATCTGGTGGCCGCTCGCCGAGCCGACCGGCTGGAACCACTTCGTCGTGACGGCGCGCGGCTCGCGAATCACGATCGAGCTGAACGGCGGCACGACGGTCGACCTCGACGATCGCGACGGCGCGCGGAGCGGCCTCCTCGGCTTCCAGCTCCACGCCAACGGCTCAAACCGGGTCCGGATCTGCAACGTCCGCCTGCGCGAGCTGTCGAAGGCGCCGTGATCCAACCCGGCTGATCGGCACTACTGCGAGACACCCTCGAGCCAGATGCCGCCCTGATCGCAGCCGAGCGCGAGCACGGAACCGGCCGGCAGGTGCTTCGTGATCAACGCCGGATCGAGCCCCTCGAGCGCTGCCACGAAGGCGTCGAGTCGCTCCTCGAGCACGGCCTGCGGATCGGAGCCCTCGGCGGCAGTGCCCCCATGGCCCTCATCGCCGTCGACGTCCGATGGAATCGCACGCACAAAAGAGCTCGCCCCAAGCGCTTGGCCGACCAGCTCCGCCGAGCTCTTGCTCCAGAAGTAGAGGGCGCTCGGGCGGCCAGTCGCAGCGAGCTGGCGCTGGAAGACCGGATCGGCGGCGAGGTTCGCGAGCTCGCCGTTCGCCTTGCGACGCAGGAGGTCCTGCAGCAGGGTCGGTGACGGCGAGACGGCGAGGAAGTCGGCGACGATCGCATAGGAGATCGAGACGGGCCCCATCGGCAGCGTGTAGACCTGGAAGCCCTCGAACTCGGCTCGGCGGCGTGCCGCATGCAGCCCCTGCGAGCGCAACTGCCGATCGAGCGACGCGGCGAGCGCCTCGGCGTTCTTCGTGCCGACCACGAGCGCGTAGTTCACTCCTTCGCCGCGCTGGTTCGTGCTCCCCATCCAGGACTCGCTCTCATCGACCGTCGCCGAGACGAAGGCGATCCGGCCATCGAGGTGGTCGAGCAACTCCTTGCGAACATCGAACGGCGCCGGTGCGCCAACGGCTGTGGGCGCGGCGTCGCCACCGCCGCCACCACCGTCGAACGGCGACGGCACCCCCATCTCCTTGGTCACGGCGATCGTCGCGTCGATGCCGGCGGCGAGATCGAGGTGGAGCGCGACCGCGTTCTGGGCATCCGCGGGCAGCAGCTTCAGCAGCGTCAGGTCGCCGTCGCCCAACCATGCATCGAGCAGCTTCGCGAGTGCGCCGCCGCTCCACGCTTGGTGGGCGTCGAGGCGCATCCCGTCCGCGTTGATGATGAGCCGCGCGCCGAGGACACCAAGCTGGTCGAGCCCAAGCTGGCGCTGGATCTCGGCTAGTGGATTGGCGGCCGCCGCCGGATCCGCGGCCGCCGCCTTCAGGCCAGCCCGCATCAGCGCGCCGGTATCGACGAAGAGCTTCGCGCCACCCGGCAGCGCCGCCAGCGAGCTCAGGAACGCGGGGAGCTGCGCGAGCGACTCCACCCCCTCCCCGTCGAGTCCATCGAGCGTGTGCAGGAACGCCTCGCTCGTGAGGTAGCTGCCACCGACGGCGCCCACCGCCACCGTCTCTTGAACGGCAGCCATCTGGATCACGCCGCGCCCCTCCGCATGGGTCGGCACCATCTGCACGACCTCGCGGGTGCCGAACGTCTCGCGCTTCACCACCAGCTTCCCGCGCTCGGCGAGCTGATCGACGCCGAGCAGCAGCCGGTCGCGAACTTCGCCCGCGTGCTCGCCAGCATCGACGGCGGCCATCGCGAAGAAGTCGACTGGGTGATCGGGGTCGAGCGCGCCTGCGAACGCGCCGGCGAGTGTGACCGCGAAGCGACCGCGGAGAAGCTCGAACGTGTCGACCGCGTCGAAGCCGTACCCAGCCTTGGAGCGCACGGCGACGGCGTCGAGCAGCGCACTGAACGACGAGCGGACCGGCAACGCCGCCTCATCCTTCGCGAGCCGCCCCCATGGCGAAGCAGCCCAGTCCGCCAGCAGCTCCGGGAGGTCGTCGACACCGAAAAAGAGCAGCGCGTGCTGGCCAAACACTGTCTCGAAGCCGGCGCGTCGCGCGGCAGCCGTGGGCGTTTCCGCCGTTTGCGGTGGCGCCGCATCGGGCGTCGCGGGAGGAGTCTCCTGTGCCGGTGACAGCAACAGCGCAGCGATGGCGAACCGGCGAGCGGTCGAGAGCACGGCGATCACTCCTGCGGATAGACAAGGAGGCGGTCGTGGACGAGCAGCGCGATGTCGGTCTTGCCGTCGCCGGTCAGGTCGGCGAGCAGCAGCTCGCGCGGCTCGCGGCCGCCGCCGCCGTCGCGCTCGAAAATGCTCTCTTCGTAGATCGGGAACTGCAGGACGTGGGTGAGCGCACCGTCGACGTGGGCGGCGATCGTGATGAGGTGGCGGTTTGACTCGGTCACGACGGCGTCGGTGATGCCATCCGAGTTGACGTCGCCGAACGCGAGCTGGTCGAGATAGGCACCCTTCACCGGCGATTCGAAGTCGACCGCTTCGATGAAGCCGGCATCGCTCTTGCCCGCCTGCACGACGGCGAACCGATCGGGACAGAGGAGGACAATGTCCTGCGCGCCGTTGCCGTCGAGATCGGCGAGGCGCAGTGACTTGGGATCGAGGTCGGCGATCTCCACGCGCGCGAGCTGCTTCGCCGCGCCATCGACCATGCGCAGCACGCGCAGCGTCCGCGTCGTCCGCTCGACCAGCACGATCTCGGGCTTGCCGTCGCCGTCGAGATCACCCGCCGCCACCGCGCCGACCTTGGCGCCGGAGTCGTCAAGGTTCCACTGCGCGACGATCGTCGGGACCCCCTTCGCGCCAAGCGTGAAGGCGCGCGCGAAGTTGGGCCCGGGGACGAGCAGCTCCTGCGCGCCGTCGCCATCGACGTCGCCGTGGAAGAGCGCCGCCTTGGCCACCCCCTTCAAGATGCCGAGCCCCGGCGCGTTCTGCGTCTCGAGCTCCGTGAAGGTGAACTTCTGCTCGGCCGTCCTGCCTCCGATCAGGATGCGCGGCAGGTCGGTCGGGACGAAGACGAGCGCGTCGCGGAGGCCGTCGCGGTTGAGGTCAACGAGCCAGAGATCGGTCGGGTCGGTCGGCAGCTTCTTGAGCTCGAGCGACCACGGCTCGCCGCCCGCGAGGCGTGCGAGCGACCAGGCCTTCGCGTTCCCCTTCCCTGACGCGAGCAGCGCATAGAGGCTTGCGTGGCCGGAGCCGTCGACGTCGGCCACGTCGATCGCCAGCAGTTGGTCCGCCTTGAAGCCGAGCGGCTCGGGGAAACCGAGGTGGCCGGCCGCGTCGAGCTTGGCGATGCCGATCGCCCCTTCGTCGGACGCCGCGACGATCAGCTCGGCCTGACCGTCGCCATCGAGATCGGCGAGCCGCGGGTGGCGGGCGCCGACCAAGTTGGCGTGTGCTGCGCCGTCACACGCAAGGCCATCGGGATCGCTGCCGAAGACGACGACGCGCGCGGCCGACGGCTCGGTCACCAGCAGCTCCGGCCGGCCGTCGCCGTTCAAGTCGGCGAGCAGCTCGTCGCGCGGCTTCTCGTCCTTCTGCGTGGCGTAGGCGACGATGCGCGGCGCGGAGAGGAGCAGCTCACCGGGGCGCGCGCTGGCCCCCTCGCCGGCGAACTCGAGCAATGCCAGGCGACCGCTACGGCGGCGTACGGCGGCGATATCGCTGCGGCCATCACCGTCGAGGTCGGCGATCGTGTAGCTGCGGATCTCGGTGAACGGGAATAGACGCTCGGGGCCGTACTCGCCGTGGCCTCGGTTGAGGCGGAAGCGCAGCGGCGCGTCGGCCTCCGCCTTCACGTAGAGCAGATCGCCCTGGTGGTCGCCGTCGAGATCGGTGTACGCGAAGCCATCGGGTGACGCCGTCGCGTTCAGCAGCTCCTGGCCCTCGGCGAGCTTGCCATCGGCGCCTTGGAGGAAGCGCTGTGTCGTCTTCTTGCCGAGCACCAGAAGGTCGGTCCGGCCATCACCGTCGAGGTCGCCGCAGCGGACTGCCTGCGCCACGTTCGACAGCTCGTCGAGATCGAAGCGGACGCGGTCGCTGTAGCCGCCTTTGGTACCGCGAAACGCGACCGTGAGCTTCCCCGAGTCGCCGACGAAGGCGAGGTCATTGCGGCCGTCGCCGTTCAGGTCGGCGATCGCGAGCGAGCTGACCTTCTGCTCGGTCGGGAAGGAGTCGCGACCGAAGTGGACCTCGTCCGCGAAGTCGTTGATCGCGTCGCCGGCGCGCGTCGCCGAGTCGTCGCCGAGTGGCTCGCCGGGCTTCCGTTGCAGCAGGAAGTCGATGCGCGCCTTCGGGTTGTTGATGACCGCCAGATCCTGGTCGCCATCGCCATCGACATCGGCGGCGAGCATGCGGAAGACGCCGTCGTTCAGGCGCGAGTTCACCACGCCGGTGAAGCCGTACTCCTCGGCGCGCGGGACGCCGCCGGGCGTCGCAATGACCGCAGCGACGATCGCGACGATCGCAGAATCACGCAGCGACGACATGGCAGCTCTCCCGAGCGGACACGGCGGTTGACCGATCGAAGGGGCGGCACTGTAACCGGAGTACACTCTTGCGCCGTCCGCCGTGCAAAGCCTCAATCAAGCGTGGAGCGGGGAGCGGCATTGCCCCGCGCGCTGACCTGAACCGAGGAGCCTTCGATGCGCCGAGCTTCGCTGCAATCGGTCACGACGATCAGCCTCCTGCTCGCCGTGTTTTGCGCCGTGGCACCCGCCGACGAGCTCGTCCTTTCCGGCGGCGCCGTCGTGCGCGGGACGATCCTGAAGGAGACGACCGACGCGCTCTACGTCGATCTCGGCTTCACGGTGCTGTCGGTGCCGCGAACCAGCGTGTTGCAACGCAAGAGCGATGCCGACGCGGCGGCAATGGCGGACGCCGGCGCCGAGACTCGCAAGGGGCTCTACACCAAGCGGGCGCTCGCCGAGATGTCGGTGAAGGACGCAGTCGAGCAGTTCGGCGAAGGGGTCGTCCTGATCAAGAACCCGAGCGCGCTCGGCTCGGGGTTCATCATCAGCGAGGATGGCTGGATCGTCACCAACGCCCACGTCGTGCAAGGCGAGACCGAGGTCACGGTCACCGTCTTCAAGAAGGTCGAGTGCCAGATCGAGCGCAAGGTCTACGAGAAGGTGAAGATCGTCTCGATCAACCCGGTCGTCGACTTGGCGCTGCTCCAGATCGACGCCGCCGAACTTGGCGACACCAAGCTCACCAAGGTCTATCTCGGTGAGATCGACGCCGTGAAGCAGGGCCAGACCGTCTTCGCGATCGGAGCGCCCCAAGGGCTCGAGCGCAGCGTCTCGGAAGGGATCGTCTCGACCACCAACCGCGAGAACAACGGGATGGTCTACATCCAGACCACCGCGCAAGTGAACCCGGGCAACAGTGGCGGCCCGCTTTTCAACAAGAACGGCGAGGTGGTCGGCGTCGTCGCCTGGAAGGTCCTCTTCAGCGAAGGCCTGAACTTCGCGATCCCGATCAACTACGTGCAGCACTTCCTCGACAACCGCGACGCCTTCGCCTTCGACCGCGACAACCCGAACAATGGGCGCCGCTACCTGCCGCCGCCGAGGAAGGGCGAGCTGCCCAAGGCGGACCAGTAGCGGCCCGGCGCGGCGCGGCGCGGCTGCAAGAAGCGTGATTCGCCTGGTGGCACGCGTGGTTGGAGTGAGCGTGCTGGTGGCCTACTGCACGCTCATCGCCCTTGGATCATGGGAGCCGGAGGTCCGGCCGCACCTCTTCGACCCGCCACACCAGTGGGCGACGCAGGCCCTGAAATCGATCGGCGTCGTGCCCGGGCTCGCCGTCTTCAGCGATCCGAAGCCCGATCCGCGCTACCCGACCGTGAAGGAGCGAGCGCACGTCTTCCACGTGGTCGCCCGCGCCGGGGCGGGCAAGAACGCCGAGGTCGCGACGTGGTCGATCAATGATCCAGTGCCGACCGTTCGGCTGACCGTGCCTGCAGACGAGAGAATGCTGTTCCAACGGCTGCTGCGGCTGCAAGGGGCCCACACCGAGGTCGTCAACCAGCCGAACTCACCGGGGGTCCACCAGTTCGAGCAGCAGTGCGCGCGCAGCGTCGGGCGCCACCTCCAGCACGAGTCGCGGCTCCGGGGCTACAAGGCGAACGGGGTCGTCCTGCGCTGGTCGGTCGAGAAGGTCGACCTCGCGAGCAGCGCCTCCGGCTCGTTCGATCTGCTGCTCCTCGAATGGAGCGGCGGGAAGACTCCCGTGACGACCTGGCTGCCCAAGCCCGCGCTGGTCGCCGAGAAGATGGACCTCGGACGATGAGGCCGCGCCGACCATGATCCGACGATCGACCCGCATCCAACCATGAGGCGCCTCTTCATCGCCATCGACCGCTGGTTCACGGCGCCGACACCCGCCGATCGCTGGGTCGTCGTGCGCCTGCTCCTCGGATTCGTGCTGGTCGCGGCGGCACTCGCCGACTTGCCGAATGTCGAGCTGCTCTACGGAGCCGACGCGGTGGTCTGGGGCCCCGCCTATCGGACGGCGCTCGGTGACTTGCTGCCGCGGCTCCTCGAGTTCGTCGTCGAGGCGCTGGCGAAGCTCGAGCCCGACTCGCTGGATCGTGCGGTGTGGGCGCTCTGCATCCTGCGCGCCGCGTCGGCGCTGCTCTTCCTGGTCGGCGCGGCGACCCGCGTCTCCGGCGCGATCGCGCTGCTCTGCCACCTCTTCTTCTGGACGCTCAACCCCGACGCGACGTGGGGCTGGGCACTGATGATCCAGCCGTTCATCGTCTACACGCTGCTGGCACCGAGCGGGCGCTTCGCCTCGATCGATGGCTGGATCGGGCGCTGGCTGGCGGCGCGGCGTGGTTCCGCCACTCCACCAGCAGCGA
>CAYRQC010000500.1:0-3002 GCA_964426265.1 uncultured Phycisphaerales bacterium
CGCGCCGTCACCGTCGGTGTCGAACCCCGCCTCGACCCAGAGCTCCTCGCGAATCCAGACCTTCGGATCGCGAAAGCCCTCGACGATCTGGGCTTGGCCGTCGACGAAGACGGGGAGTGTCTTCGGCCTCTCCTGCGCCAGGACGTCGGCGGCGGCTCCGGAACACGACAACACGACAGCGGCGAATCTCATGAAGGCATCCTTGAAAGGCGCGGCGGGTTTCGAGGACCCGGCCAGTAGACACGGGGGCCGGAAGAGCGAGCGAGATGGGAGCGGGATCACGGACGTCGGAAGACGCCGAACCAGTTCTCCTTCAGCGGCAGCGGCACTTCACGCTCGAAGACGAAGCCGGCCGCCTCGATCTCGGCGCGAAACGTCGCCTTGTCGGCGCGCACGTGCTTCAGCACGAAGTCGCTCGACTTGCCCACCACGCGATCGAAGTCGACGACGATCAGGCGGCCACCGGGGACGAGCGCGGCACGGATCGAGGCGAGGGTCGCATCCGGGTGCTCGAAGTGGTGATAGACATCGCAGACGAAGACGACGTCGCTGCTCGCCGGCGGCAGGTTCGTCGACTGCTGGTCACACAACAGCGTCGTCACGTTCGGCAGCGACTCGGTGAGGGCGCGCTGGCGGATGTGCGCGAGGAAGAGCGGCGCGATGTCGATCGCCGTGACCTTGCCGGCCGGGCCGACGGCGAGCGAGAAGAACGGCTCGAAAAGGCCGGTCCCGGCGCCGATGTCGGCGATCCGTTCACCTGGACGCAGCCCGACGGCATCGGCGATCGCCAGGCGCTGCGTGAAGATCTCACGGCTCTCGGCCTCGAACTTCTTGACGAAGCTCGCGACCTCTTTCATGTCGCGGAACTGCTGGTTGATCGCCGAGACGTCGAAGGCGGGTGTGGCCGTCACCGTGCCAGCGGTCGGTACCGCGGAGGTCGTCGCAACCGCCACGGGTGCGCTCACCGCGACCGGCTGGACCTCCGCTGCACGACAGGCGACCAGTCCGCCGACTAGGAGAAGCCACGCTCTCATGAGCACCTCCCGATGTACCGAAACGTTGTGACCGGGTGTCGTCACGCCGACGCCGGCGTTGCGGCAAGAAACGCGCGCTTCACGAAGACCGGCACCATCCGCCGGCGATAGCTCGTGTCGCCGTCGAGGTTGGTGAGCGGGACGGTGACCTGTTGGGCGCGAGCACCGATGGTGGCGAGCAGCGCGAGGTCGCCCGGCCGGCCACCGCGCGCGAGGTCGGCGACGCCGCTGATGAGGCGTGGCGTCGCGGCTATCGCGCTGATGACCACGGTGGCGTCGTCGATGGCGCCGCTCGCGTCGGTCGTGAAGACGGCGGCGATCGAGAGCTTCGGGAAATCGATCGTCGCGCGCGGACGCAGCTTGGCGTAACCCGACCAGGTCGCGCCGCCGGTCGCGCGCGGCGCTGGAACGGTGATCCGCGTGAGCAGCTCGTTGGGCGCGAGCTTGAGATTGAAGATGCCGTCGGCCTTGTAGAAGTCGCGGATCGCCACTTCGCGCGTGCCGGCGGTGCTGCGGATCGTGAGGCGGGCAGCGAGCGCCGTCAGCATCGTGCCAGTGTCATTGCTCGCCGCGGCGACACACGTCTTGCCGCCCTGCACGACATGGCAGACGGTGCCATCCTTCTTCAAGCAGAAGCCGAGGCTCTTGCGCCAGAAGTGGGTCTGGTTGATCCACACACAGCGCGTGTCGAGGCAGACGTTGCCGCCGAGCGTGCCCATCGTCCGCTGGGTCGGCCCCGCGACGGAGCGAGCTGCCTGCGCGAGGCCCGGAGCGTGTGCCATCACGAACGTGTCCGACTCGATCGCCTCGAGCGTCGTCATCGCGCCGATCTCGAGCTCGCCGGCACTGGTGCGCCGCACGCCACGCAGCTCCTCGAGGTCGGAGAGGCCGATCACCACCTCCGGTTCGTAGAGCCCATGTTTCAGGTTCGGCATCACGTCGGTGCCACCGGCGATCAGCTTCGCCTTGGCGCCGTGACGAGCGAGCAACGCCACTGCCTCATCGACGCTCTGTGGCTTCACGAACTCGAACGGCGCGAGACGCAACATCGTCAGCGCCCCCCGCCCGACGCTGCACGGTGGTCCTTGACCTGGCACCGATCAAGCGCCGCAAGCACCTTGGCCGGTGTGAAGGGGAGCTTGGTGAGCCAGATGCCACAGGCGTCGTAGATCGCGTTGGCGATCGCCGGGATCGTCGGATGGAGCGGCCCCTCGCCGGCTTCCTTGGCACCGTACGGGCCTTCCGGATCGATCGACTCGACGATGCTGGCATGAAACTCGGGGCAGTCGAGCGAGGTCGGGATCGTGTAGTCGAGCAGGCTCGGCCGCGTGTGCAGTCCGAACCGATTCACATCGTGATCCTCGAGGAAGACCTCGCCAAACCCCATGTAGGCACTGCCCTCGATCTGCCCCTCGACCAGTACCGGCGCCAGCGCGCGGCCACAATCGTGGGCGGTCCAGACGTGCGGCACCTTGATCTCGCCGGTCTCCTCGTCGACCTCGACCTCGGCCACACACGCCGTGAATGAGTAGGCGGGCGCGGCGCCGATGGTGCCGCCGCGATAGTCGCCGCCGAGATTGGGTGTGTTGTAGGAACCGGTCGCGCCCAGCGTCTCGAACTTCGCCTCCGCGAGTTGGAATGCCTTGGCGCTCGGCAACACACGGCTGCGCTCGTCGAGGTCGAAGGCGAAGCCGCCCGCGAGCCCGACTCGCTCCGCTTCGATCCCCCACTCCTCCGCGACGGCCGCTTGCACCAGCTTGCGAACTTTGCGCGCCGCATGGATCGCGGCGTTGCCGACCATGAAGGTGATCCGCGAGCTGTAGGCGCCGAGGTCGACCGGGCAGAGATCACTGTCGGCGGCAACCACTCGCACGTCCTCGACGCGCGTGCCGAGCTCCTCCGCCACGATGTAGGCGACCACCGAGTTGCTCCCCTGCCCGATGTCGCTCGCACCACTGAACACGGTCA
>CAYRQC010000501.1:0-2942 GCA_964426265.1 uncultured Phycisphaerales bacterium
GTCGCCCGACGCGCCTTTGCCGGCGACGCCGGTGAACGCGCGGTCGACGACTACACGCTGCCGCGACCGAGGGAAGCGAGCGTGACGGCGTTCGTGCTGCGCTTCACGGCGATCGCCGCGGCTGTCGCGTTGCTGCTCGCGATCGCGGTGCGCATGCAGTCGCGTCCGAGCGGCGACAACTTGTCCGCCGACGATCGCCGCGAGATGCCGCGCGAGCGCGTGCTCGACGAACTCGACAAGCTCAACGGAGCGACGCCGGCCCTCGCGCCGACGCTCTCGGAAGCGGTGCGCCGCGCGGCCGCGCGCTCGAACCAACCGGACGCGCGATGAACGGCGTCCGGCTGTGGATCGGCCTGCTCGCGCTCGTGTGTTTCCTGGCGGGTATCTCGAGCGGCTTCGTGCTCGCCGGAGCCGCGCGCGAAACGCCGCGCAGCGGCGAACCGTTCGAGGAATTCCGCACACAGTTCGCCCAACGCTTCGAGCTCGACGCGCCGCGCATACGCTTGTTCGGCGACTTGCTGCGCAACTACCAGCGTGAGATCGAGGACGCGCGCACCGCGATGCTGCGCTCGCGTCAGACCGAACTCGACGAACGCCTGGGCCAGATCGCAGGTGCATACCGCGATCACATTCGCAACCATGTGCTGCCCCCGGAACGGCGCGCCGAATTCGACCGGCTCGCCGACGAGTGGCAGACGATTCAGTGAGAACCCATGGCCAGAACGTGCGGCATTCGCGTCGGTCCGCGACGCTTCGAGATCGTGGTGCTCGAGGGCAGCGCGAAGAAACATCGCATCACCGCCTACAAGAGCGGTGAGTTCCCGCAGGGCGGCGAGGATCCGCTCTCCGACGCCGTCGCGACGCTCGCGGAAGCGATCGCCGACATGAAGTTGCCCGAGGACGCGACCGGGCTCGCAATCGACTCGGGCCTGGCGGCGTTCCGGACGCTCAAGCTCCCGGCGCTCGACGACGCCAAGATCGGCGAGATCATCAAGTTCGAAGTCGAGAGCCAGCTCCCGCAGTGGAACATCGACGACGTCGTCGTCGACTTCGTCACGCTCGACAAGACCGAGCAGGAATCGAGCCTGCTCGTGACCGCGGTGCCGAAGAGCTCGCTGAAGCGCGAGCTCGACCTGTGCTCGCGCGCTGGGATCGAACCGCTCGACGCCGAACTCGAGGTCACGGCCGTGATCAACGCGGCCTTCGCCGCGGATCTATGCCACGTCGACGAGGCCCAGATGCTCGTCCACATCGGCGAAGCGTCGACCGCGGTCGTGGTCATCGACGGCGGCAAGGTGCGCTCGATGCGTGCGATCCACATCGGCTCCCTGACGAACGAGCCCAGCGCGGCGCCGGAGCCGGCCGAGGGCGGCACCGAGGGCACCGGGGAACCGAGCGTGCCCGTGCCGACGGCCGACGACGTGCTGCGCCGCGCCGACCAGGTCGTCTCGCGCATTCGGCGCGAGCTCGGCCGCACGCTGTCCGGTGCGCGCACCGCCAACCCGATCAAGGCCGTGTACGTGTGCGGCTGGGAACTGCCGGGGTTGGTCGGGACGCAATTGCTCGACATCCCGGTGTACGAACTCGACGCCTTCGTCGAGGACTCCGGCCAACCGGCGACCGGCGCCGCGCCCTTGGTCGCGGCCTACGGCGTCGCGCTCCGGCACCTCGGCGGCGGCGTGTTGCGCACGTCGTTGCGGCGCGAGGAGCTCAAGTACACCGGCACGTTCGAACGCCTGGAGTTGCCGATCGCCGTGGCCGTGATGCTGCTCGTGATGTGGCTCGCGGTGTTCAACATCTTCGAGCAGGGACGCCTCAAGAACGCGGACGGAAACGTGTTGCTGTGGCTCCAGAGCACGAAGAACTTCCTGATCAACGATCCGAAGGCCGGCAAGCACGGCACGCTCGAGAAGCCCTGGCCGGAGATCAAGACGCTGGTCGAGAAGGCGGCACTGAAGGACAACGACCTCGAATGGCCGCGCGTCGAGCAACTCGACCAGATCGAGGCCGAGCTCAAACGCAAGATCGCCAAGCTCAACCAGGAGCTCGGAAACACCGGCGAAGTCACGCAACCGCAGTCGGCGCTCGAAGCGTTGACAATGGTCACGTGCGCGATCGACGAGCTGAAGGGACAGCTCGGGCGCGTCGCGATACGCAAGGTCTCGGCCGACTACATCCCGACGCGCACCGGCACCAAGGAGGAGCACGTCGAGGTGCAGCTCGACCTCTCGTTCCACCACGACGACGGCGTGCTCGCGGCGACGAGCGCCTTCGAGCAACTGACGACCGCGCTCAAGGCCCAGCCCTGGGTGCGCTCGGTCGTCGCCAAGGGCACCAAGGAGTTCCCCGACGGCCGGGGCATCTATACCGACGCGTATACGATCCAGTGCGACATGGCCAAGATCGAACGCACGAAGGATGGTGGCTAGTGGGTGCCAAGTCCTTCTTCGGAGCGATGAACCTAGCGCGCTGGATCATGCTGATCGGCGGCGTCGGTGCGATCACGCTCGGCGCGAACGGCTACCGCTTGCACGCGCAGCGCGCGGCGCTCGACGAAGCGCTCGTCGCCGGCGGCCAGGTCGAAACCGTGGCAAACAACATCCAGTACCTGGGCAAGTTCGCCACGCGCCTGCAGAACGACGCCGACCGCGATCAACTCGGCGGGCAACAGTCCGAGGCGTCGCTGTACTTCCGCACGCTCGCCGTCGACGCCAAGGTTCAACTCGGCTCGGTCGACGTCGACATCCAGTCACCCCAAACGATCTACAAGGGCACGATCGACCAGCAGTACCGGCTCCGGCCGCAGGTCGACAAGGGCTACGGCCGCGACAAGATCGCCAACTACCTGTACTTGCTCGAGCAGCGCAGTCGGCGCGTGCGCGTCACGCACATCACGCTCACGCCCGAGCAGCGCCTGCGCGAGTGGGAGTACACCAACGATC
>CAYRQC010000502.1:0-8444 GCA_964426265.1 uncultured Phycisphaerales bacterium
GATCTCGCGCGTCCGGTCGCTCCCGACAACGCGCTGCCGGCGCTGCTGCCGTTCGATCCGGCGTGGCCGCACGATCGGCTCGGTCTGGCGAGCTGGACGACTGCGCCCGCCAATCCACTGCCGGCGCGCGTCGCCGTCAATCGCCTCTTCGCCCAGTGCTTCGGTCGCGGCCTGGTCGACACGCAAGAGAACTTCGGCTCGCAGGGCGAACCGCCGACTCATCCCGAGCTGCTCGACACACTCGCGGTCGACTTCATCGAGTCGGGCTGGCGCGTGCAGGCGCTGCTGCGCCGGCTCCTGGGTAGCGCCACGTTCCGGCAGTCGTCGGCGGCGACGCCGGAGCAGCTTGCCGCCGATCCGAAGAACCGCCTGCTCGCACGCGGTCCGGCGGTGCGGCTCAACGCCGAGATGCTGCGTGACCAGGCGCTCTGCGCCGCCGGGCTGTTGGTCGAACGGATCGGCGGCCCGAGCGTCCGGCCGTGGCAACCGCCCGGACTCTGGGAGGACGCCGGCGCGACCGGTGCCTACACCCCCGATCAGGGCGACAATGCCCATCGCCGCAGCCTCTACACCTTTCGCAAGCGAACCGCGCCGCCGCCGGATCTGCTGCTCTTCGACGCCGGAAGCCGCGAGCAATGCCTGGCGCGCCGCCAGCCGACCAACACACCGCTGCAGATGCTGGTGCTGCTCAACGACCCGGTCTACTTCGAGACGGCCCGCGCGTTGGCACAGCGCGTCGCGAGTGAGACGGGCGGCCCGCGCGAGCAGGTCGTGCGCGCGTTCGAGCACCTCGCGGCACGCGCGCCACGCGAGGAGGAGATCGCTCCGTTGCTCGCGCTGCAGGCAGCACAGCTTGCGGCATTCACCGCTGCGCCCGCCGATGCCGCCTTGGTAACGGCGAGCGAGCCGTCCGATCCGGCGCTCGCGGCGTTGGTGCTTTGCTGCTCCACTCTCCTTGCGGCGGATGCCGTGGTGACCCTCCGATGAACCTGACTAGCGAAGGACTGCTCGATCCCATCCGCCGCCAGTTCCTCGGCGCCTCCGCGCTGGTGCTGGGGCGAATCGCCCTTCACTCGCTGGCGCCGCTCGCGCTCGCGAGGCCAGCGGTGGCGGGCTCACCGAGCCTGCCCATCGACCGCGGCCCCCACTTCCTGCCGCGTGCGAAGCGCGTCATCTACCTCTTCCAGTCGGGCGGCCCGTCGCAGTTCGAAACCTTCGACTGGAAGCCGCGGCTGCGCGAGCAACACGGCCAACCGCTCCCCGATTCGGTGCGCCAGGGACAACGACTCACCGGCATGAGCGGCAACCAGGCGGTACTGCCGCTCGCCGGCTCGTTCACGAATTTCACCCCCCAAGGCGAATGCGCCCGCATGGTGAGCGACCTCTTGCCGTTCACGGGCCGCCATGTCGATCGCCTCTGTGTAGTGAACACCCTTTTCACCGAGGCGATCAACCACGACCCGGCGATCACCTTCTTCTGCACCGGCCACCAGCAGCCGGGGCGGCCGTCGATGGGTGCGTGGCTCTCCTATGGACTTGGCAACCTGAATGAGAACCTCCCCGCGTTCATCGTGCTCGTCTCGAAGGATGCCTCGCGCGACCAGCCGCTCTACTCGCGCCTTTGGGGCAGCGGTTTCCTTCCAAGCGAGCATCAGGGCGTCCAGTTTCGCGCGGGCGCCGAGCCGGTGCTCTACCTGACGAATCCTGCGGGCGTGTCGCGTGACGCCCGCCGCTCGATGATCGACGCGCTGCGCGCGATCGACACACCGCCACAGACCGCGGTTCTCGACCCGGAGATCGCGGCGCGCGCGGCGCAGGCGGAGATGGCATTCCGGATGCAAACCAGCATCCCCGAGGCGACCGACACGAGCGGCGAGACCGACGAGGTTTATGCGCTCTACGGCGAAGCGGCGCGCACTCCTGGAACCTACGCCGCCAACTGTCTCCTCGCGCGGCGGCTGGTCGAGCGGGGCGTCCGTTTCATCCAGCTCTTCCATCAAGGGTGGGATCAGCATGGTGGTTTGCCCGGCGGCATCTCGCACCAGTGCCGCCAGACCGACCAGCCTTCCGCGGCGCTGCTCACCGATCTCGACCGGCGCGGGCTGCTCGAAGACACGCTCGTCCTCTGGGGCGGCGAGTTCGGGCGCACCGCCTATTGCCAGGGAGCGATGAGCGCGAACGACTACGGCCGCGACCACCACCCCCGATGCTTCTCGATCTGGATGGCGGGCGGTGGCATCAAGACCGGCCACGCACACGGACGCACCGATGAGTATGGTTACAACATCGAGGAGGGTGGTGTCCACGTCCACGATCTGCACGCGACACTGCTCCATCTGCTCGGGATCGACCACAAGCGCCTCGTCTTCCCGTTCCAGGGTCGCTACTTCCGCCTGACCGACGTGTCGGGCGAGGTCGTGCACGACTTGATTGCGTGACGCGATGAGCGCCACCGATGAGCGTCGACATCGTCGATCCCGGAACCGGCCAATGCAACAAGCAGTCTGCCTCGTTTGCTTCCTTGCTCTCCTCGGTGGCACTCGATCCGCACTGGCACTTCAAGAGACCGCTGCACCTGCGATGCAGCCAACTCTCGTGGCTCACCGCCCGGAATTCCCTCCCGTGTCGGATCTGCGCCCATGGTTCGTCGCCGAAGGCATCGGCCCCCGCCGCCAAGGCCGGCGCCCCACGTGTTCCGTCTTCACCGTGACATCGGCGATCGAGGCGGCGATCACCCGGATCGGGGGCCGCGGCCAACGACTGAGCGTCGACTACCTCAACTGGGCCGGCAACGCGGCCACCCATCGCAACGACGACGGCGACTTCTTCCACAACATCCTCGCCGGCTGGGAGAGCTCGGGCGCGATCCCCGAATCGGCGTGGCCCTACGCGCGATCGTTTGACGGCGCCTACGTACCCGATGACGCGCTGGTCGCGACCGGCCGCGAAAACCTCGAACGTTGGAGCTCGCGCGTCAAGGTGCACTGGATCAAGACGCTCGGTCCACCGGGCCTCGACGAGCTGCAGTTCGCCGAGTTCCGCCGTCGGCTCACGGCGGGCGATGCAGTCGCGATCGGCTCGAGTCACTCGCGGCTCGCGGTCGGCTACATCGAGGACGCCGCGGCGCCGTCCGGTGGTCGCGTGTTGACGCTCGACTCGGGTTCGGGGACCTTCTCCGAGGTTGGCGCCGACTTCATCCGGCAGCACGTCAATGACGCGTTCTGGGTCGAAGCCGTGCGCACCGGCGATCCGGGCGCGAGCGTCGATCTCCGTCCGCTCCTGCTCGGTCGCGGGCTCCTGCCGGACGCGGAGCCGGCGGCGGGAATGCAGCCGTGGCGTGCGATCGCCACACTCGTGGTGTTCGAGTGTGGTTTCGTCGACGATCGCGAGCCACGACGCCTCACACGGCTCGAATCGGACGCGACGGGCGACCCGGCGATCGCCGGCACGGCTCGCCTGGCGCGGATCTCGACGGCGATCGCCGCAGGCCATCCGGTGATCGCTCACCTGCATTCCGGCGACGTGCGCGTATTGGTCGGACAGCAGATCGACGCGAGCGACGCCGAGGCCAACGCTTTCATCCTCGTCGACCCGACGGTCGGTGGATACGCGCGGCTGCCGTTCGTCGTTGCCTCACGCGAGATTGACGAAGCGGTCGCCTATGTCGTCGCGACGCCGACCGCGCCGAATTGACTGACCGGACTCCGCAGAGAAGCAGAGGAACCGAGAGCACTCGTTGACTCGCCACACCACTCAAACTCGTTGCGCCGGCTGCGGCCTCATCCCTCTCCGCTGTCTCTGCAACCGGCTTCCACGAGTCCAGCTGCCGTGGCGGCTGCTGGTCCTGCAGCACGGCAAGGAGATGCACAAGCCGACGAACACCGCACGCCTGCTCGCGCGCACGATCGAGAACTGCTCGATCGTCCCGTTCGCGACGCGCGAGCGCCCGTGGAACGCGTCATTGCTCGGACCGCCATCCGAGCGCTACGTCGTCCTTTTCCCGGCCAAGGAGGCACAAGTGCTCGATCGTGCTCGGCTCCAATCGTTCGCCGAGCAACCGACCTGCCTGATCCTCCTCGACGGAACGTGGCGGCAGGCGCGGCGCATGGTCCGTCGCGCGGCCGGCGTCGCAACGCTGCCACGCGTCACCCTGCCGGCCGGAGGGCCATCGCGCTGGCGGATCCGAGTGGCGCCGCGAGCGGACCAGCTCTGCACCTTCGAGACGATCGTGCGGCTCGCGGCGCTGCTTCCCGAGTCCATGGCTGCGGGCGAGCTCGAACGCGCGTTCCAACTCGTGCTCGCGGCGCAGGGACCCCACCACGTGGACGGCGAGTAGCCCGAGTCATTTGCGTCGTTTGAGTCGTCGCGAGATCCTCGATCGCGCGCGCTGCCGCTACTTCCCGGCGCCGGCCTGACGACGGAGGTCCGCCGCGAACACGTCGACGCTCCGCCCCTCGCTCACTTGCGTGATTCCGAACCGTCGCAGATCGGCCAGGAACGACTCGAGCTCCGTTCCCGCCTGCGGTTGCTGCACGAGCCGGACGTAGCGCAGGCAGAGGCGGGCGCGCTCGATGTACTCAGTCGCCATCGGATTGCCCTGTGCCGCGCGGCCTGCTTCGGCGAAGAGGCGCTCGCCCTCCGAGAGCACAGCCGGCGCGAGAAAGGCGCCCGTTGGCGCGTCGTAGATGTGGAGATGGCGGTCGGGCGCGCGCCCCTCCGCGTGCAGTCGATCGAACCAGGCACGCATCGGCTCCCACGCCGGGCCGTAGACCCCTTGCATCCATTCCGTCACCAGCGCGTCGGCATCGGCATCGACGTCCCAGAGCAGGCGCGCCATCACCCATGAGCGCAGCTCGGCGTCGGAGCCGCCGCCGCCCGCGGCGTAGGCGCCCTGGAAGAAGAGCCCCTTCACGCCGCTCTTCCGGTAGAGCCGCGTCTCGGCGGGGAACTCGTCGAAGTCGGGGAAGGGCATCAGGTAGTGGGCGAAGTCGGTGTTGTAGTGCCAGATGTAGAGGCTGTCGGTGATCTGGCTCCAGGCGCGCAGGTTGGCGACGAAGGCGATGTTTTCGGGTGCGCTGCACTGCTCGTAGGGATGGGAGTCGCAACAGGCGATCGGGCAGAGGCGCACGCGCACGTTGCGACGCGGAACGATGTCGCGTGGCGGTGCCTCGGTGAACTGGTAGGCGAGCGTGTCGATCAGCACCCGCGGGTGGCGAGGCTCGATCGCCTCCGCGACCTGGTTCACGAACCAGAGGTAGAGCCCCGAGTGGGCACCGTGCTTCGCCGTGAGCACGCGGCACGGATCGCACTCGCAGAAGTTGTAGGTGTCATTCTGCGAGACCGAGAAGATGCGCGCATCCGGGCTCTCCTCGATCCAGCGCAACACGTTCGCAATGGCGAGCGCGAGCACACCCGGACTCGTGAGGCAGCGCTGCACGTAGCCGTCGACGCGCTGGCCGCCGATGAACGGGAAGTAGTCCGGATGGCTCGCGAAGAGCTCGCGCGGCACCAGCTCGTCGAAGCTGTGCACGAAGGGACGGTAGGTGATCTTCCCGCCGGTCGCGGCATCGAGGTGGGCCGAGTGGCCGTTCACCTTGTTGCGATAGGCCCACTCGCGATCGAACGCCTCGGTGAAGAAGGGCTCGCGGTACTCGAAGTCGGGGAACTGTACTTCGTCCAGCGTCGGCAGCGTCGGCAGCTTCGCCAGCGTCCCCCGCGCCAGCGCGCCTCCCGGCACCACCCGCGTCACCTTCGACGTGTACCAGCGCACGCCGAGCCGCTCGAGCAGCGTGACACACGCATAGAGCGAGCCGCGCGCGCCGGGCCCCGCCAGCACCAGTCGCTCGCCCACCGTTTTCATCACGAAGCCATCGTCGCCGAGCGCCGCCGCGTCGAGCGTCACGCCGAGCTCCGTGAGCGCGCGGCACGGTCCGACGACGATCGCCCGTGCCGGCAGCTCGCGCGCAGCGCCCGCCTCGCCCGCCGGCCCCTCTTCGACGATCGGCCAACGGACTCCGGCGAACGACTCGACGTGGCTCGCCAGCTCCTGGGCGCCGAGCCGCTCGGCGGGTGGCGCACCAGCGCGGACCACGATCACCCGATCGGCAGCATCCTCGCGCGACGCGAGGCACGACAGGAGTACCGCGACCACTGAGATCACCACCTTGCTGCTCCAGGTCGAGAAGAGGCGCTGCCAACCGGTGGATCGTACTCCGCAGAAAAAACTGGAGAGCGGTGTCACCTCTCCAAGTGGCGAGCGTCCTTGCATCACCCTCCCACCAACCTAACGTTCTCGGCTTCGAGCGTTTCGAGTCCGAGCACGGCAAGGAGGTGGGCTCGTGAGCAACAACTTGCTGTACTACGGCGACAACCTCGACGTGCTTCGGCGCCACGTGCCGGCGGAATCGGTGGACCTCGTCTACTTGGACCCGCCGTTCAACAGTGCCGCCGACTACAACGCGTTCTTCACCGAACAGGACGGGTCACGATCGGCCGCGCAGATTCGGGCTTTCGAAGACACTTGGCGTTGGGATCAGGGTGCCGCCGCGGCCTACCAGGAGGGCGTGGAAGCCGGCGGGCGAGTCGCGGATGCCCTTCGTGGGTTCCGGTCGTTCCTCGGCCAGACGGACATGCTGGCGTATCTCTCGATGATGGCTCCGCGCCTGGTCGAGCTGCGACGCGCCCTCAAGCCGACGGGATCGATCTATCTGCACTGTGACAAGACAGCGAGTCACTACCTCAAGATGCTCATGGACTCGGTCTTCGGACCAGAGCATTACTCGAGCGAGATCACTTGGCGACGCACTCATGCCCACGGAAATGCCGGACGCAACTACGGCAAAGTCTGCGACGTATTGCTTTTCTACCACGTGACCTCCAAGTACTGCTGGAACCAGCCCTACGTGCCATTTGAAGGCGACTACATCGAGAAGAGATTCAGCGGTCGCGACGACGATGGGCGCCGGTGGCAATCGGTGACACTCCGGAATCCGGGGCCGCGCCCGAACCTCCATTACCCGTTCAAGGCAAACAACGGCATCACGTACCAACCACACCCGAATGGTTGGAGCTGTGACGCGGAGCGAATGCTCAAGTACGACCGCGAAGGACGGTTGCATTTTCCAAAAAAACGTGACGGTCAACTCCGCCTCAAGATGTACCTCGATGAGTCGCCAGGAGTGAAGGTGTCGGATCTCTGGGACGACATCTTTCCGGTCAACTCGCAGGCAGAAGAGAGGCTGGGGTATCCGACGCAGAAGCCCGAAGCACTGCTCGAGAGGATCATCCGTGCCAGCTCCAACGAAGGCGACGTCGTGCTAGATCCGTTCTGCGGTTGCGGAACGGCGATCGCCGTTGCCGAGCGCCTGAAACGGCGCTGGATCGGCATCGATGTCACCCACCTCGCGATCACGCTGATGAAGAAGCGGCTCGGCGATGCCTTCGGCAAGGACACGCGCTTCCGGGTGATCGGCGAGCCGGAGGATGTCGCCGGTGCGGCGGCCCTCGCGGCGTCGGACCCGTACCAGTTCCAGTGGTGGGCGCTCGGGCTCGTGGGAGCGCGACCCGCGGAGCAGAAGAAGGGAGCGGACAAGGGCATCGATGGGCGCCTCTACTTCCACGACGAGCCGGAGGGAGGAGAGACGAAGCAGGTGCTGTTCTCGGTGAAGGCTGGCCACGTCGGCGTCGCGCAGGTGCGGGATCTCCGCGGAGTCCTCGAGCGGGAGTCAGCGTCGATCGGCGCGCTGATCAGCATGGAGGAGCCGACCCAACCCATGCGTGCGGAGGCGGCATCGGCCGGCTTCTACTTGTCGCCGTGGGGCTCCCGGCACGCACGGCTGCAGCTCTTGACCGTGGCGAAGCTGCTCGGCGGGGAGAGGCTCGACTATCCGCCCTCGCAACAAACCAACGTCACCTTCAAGAAGGCCCCCCGATCGGGCACGAGCGTGCGCGAGGCTCCGACCCTCTTCGGTTCGAAGCTAGGTGTCGAAGTTCACGAACCATCGGACGATGGGCCGATCGAACCGCCGAGCAGGCGACCCAAGAAGCAAGGCCACTCGAGATGAAGGTGCCGCCTTTCTGACATCCAGGTGCATTTCTCATGCCGGCTTCGCGTCACCCTGCGAAGTCGGATGCCACAGCCGCTATCTCCTCGCCTCGCGCAAGCGGATCGGCAACACGTTCGAGACGGTGACTGGAGTCGGCGCGAGGCTCGGCTTCGTCGGATCGGGGACGAAGACGAACTCGAGGACGACGAAGACGAGGTCGTCCGGGAAACGGTGCGCGACCTCGAGCAGCCAGAGTGAACGGACGCGGGCGAGATCGAGATCGGGGCGCGCTGATGGGGGCCGATCGGCCGCGGCGACCAGATCGACGTCGGGGTAGGTGATCAGGCAGGGGTGCATCCGGTTGAGGACGAAGATGCGCGGCATGCCGGGCGCGCGGCC
>CAYRQC010000503.1:0-3397 GCA_964426265.1 uncultured Phycisphaerales bacterium
GACCGACGTCACCGGCGTGAACGTCTTCGACGATCGGACGCGGCAGTTCGAGTTCCGGCGCGGGCCGATCTTCGCCGACCTGCTGCTCGCCGACGAGATCAACCGCGCGCCCGCCAAGACACAGTCTTCGCTGCTCGAGGCGATGCAGGAGCGGCAGGTGACGATCGACGGCGCGTCGTATCCGCTGCCCGAGCTCTTCACCGTGCTCGCCTCGCAGAACCCGATCGAGTACGAAGGGACCTATCCGCTGCCGGAAGCACAGCTCGATCGCTTCCTGCTGCAAGTGGTGATCGGCTATCCCGACGAGGCGAGCGAGACGGCGCTGCTCGGCCGCTCGGCGGCCGGCTTCGACGCGGCCGACGTCGCGACCTACGGCTTCGAGCCCTTCTTCACGCGAGCGGAGCTGGTCGGGTTGCGGGCGCTCGCGCGGCGCGTGCGCGTGGCGCCGGAGATCCAGCAGTACGTCGTCGCGCTGATCCGCGCGACGCGCGCCGATCCGAACCTGCGCGTCGGCGCGAGCCCGCGCGCGGCGGTCGCGCTCTTCCAGGCCGCGCAAGCGAAGGCGCTTTTCGCCGGTCGCGACTTCGTGGTGCCCGATGACGTGAAGCTGCTCGCACTGCCGGCGCTACGCCATCGCGTGGTGCTCACCCCCGATGCCGAGGTCGAGGGGGTGGTGGCCGACGCGCGAATCGCGGTGGCCGTCGCGGCCATCGCGGCACCGCGCTGACGCCGGCCGCCGATGACGCCGGGCGTACCAGCGAAGCGTTGTTTCGTCCTGCTCGCCGTCGCGGCGGCGGCGGCGGTGCTCTCGCCGGGGCTCGCGTGGGTGCTCGCGTTCGCGATTGCGGCGCTCGTCGCGCTCGATCTCGTGCTCGCACGCCGGACGCAGCGCCTCGAGCTCACGCTCGACGCACCGCCCGTGCTTTCGCAGACGGTCGTGTCACAGGTGACGCTCCGCGTGGAGAACCGCGGCGGCGGGACGGCCACGGCGCGGCTCGCGCTTGATCTGCCGCCTGCGCTCGCCGGTGAGGGCGCGCACGCGATGCAATCGTTGGTAGTGGCGCCCAAACAACGTGGCGCGCTCGACTTTGCGCTGGTTGCCCGCGAGCGCGGTGTCTTCGAGCTCACTGCGGCGCACGTGCGCGAGCTCTCCCCACTGCGGCTCTGGTGGCGCCAGCGGATCGTCCCGCTCGGTCACACGCTAGAGGTCCGTCCACTCGTCGCGTTGGAGCGGCGCGGCGACACGCGTTCGGCCCAGCGGCCATGGCTCGGACGCCACACGATCCGTGCGCGCGGCGATCGCGGGGAGTTCGAATCACTGAAGAGCTACGTGCGCGGCGATGATCCGCGCCGGCTCGACTGGAAGGCGACGGCGAAGCGGCGCGCGCTCACGGTCCGCAGCTACCAGGACGAGCGCAGCCAGAGCTTGATGCTGGTGGTCGACGCGGGCCGCTTGATGGTCGACCGCATCGACGGGCTGGCGCGGCTCGATTGGGCGGTGGCGGCGGCGGCGGCGCTCGCGGGGGCGGCGCGCGCCTGGCACGACGCGATCGGCCTGATGGTCTTCGCCGACGAAGTGCAAGCGTTCCTGCCGCCGGGACACCATCCCGCGGATCGCATCGCGCGGCTGCTCACGCGCGCGACCGCACGCCGCGTCGAGCCGAACTATCCGCGCGCGCTGGTGACCCTGTCGCGCGCGCTCAAGCGCCGATCGCTCATCGTGCTGCTCGGCGACGTGATCGACCACGAGGTGTCGGCGCCGGTCGCGGCGCACCTGGGGCAGCTCGCCGGACGGCATCTGCCACTCTTCGTCGCGCTGCGCCATCCGGAGCTTGCCGCGCAGGCGGCCGCGCCGGTCACTGATCGGCTGACGTTGATGCGACGCGCGGCGGCGATCGAGCTCCTGCTCGCGCGGCAGAAGACGCTGGAAGCGATGCGGCAGGGTGGCATCCGAGTCGTCGATGTGCTGCCGTCGGCGTCCCTGGAAGCGGTCGTCGAGCAGTACGTCCGCATCAAGCGGGGCGGGGCTCTGTAGCCGGCTTTCGGCGTCCGGCCGTCAGGAGATAGGTGAGCGTCACGACGGCCATGCAGAGGCCGGCCAGGACTTTGAGCGACGCCGGCGCCTTCGAGGGCGAGAAGAACCCTTCGATGAGGCCCGCGACCAGCAGCATCAACGCGACGCCGCCGATCAGCGCGATCGACTCCGCAGCGCGGAGTCGAAAGGCGTCGAAGCGGGCCAGCCGTCCCGGCAACAGCAGGCCGCTGCCCATCCAGATCCCGGCGCCGCCGGAGATGGTGATCGCGGTGAACTCGAGGAAGCCGTGCGGCAGCACGAAGGTACCGATGTTCGAGAGCACGCCGCGGTTGGCGAAGACGGCGAGCGCGGTCCCGAAGTCGAGGCCATTGAAGATCAGCACGAGCAGCGATCCGAGCCCCGCGACTACGCCGCCGGCGAAGGCGAGGAACGCCACCTGGACATTGTTCACGACCAGCAGTGATGAGAGGCTCGAGTTGCCGAAGGACGAGTCGCCCCAGGTGTCGCGGTAGTCGGTGCCGGGCGTCTGCGCTCGTTCGGCGCGCTTGATCATCTCGGGGCTCGCGAGGCGGTGCTCGAGCTCCGGGTCGCGTGTCACGAGCGCATACGAGAGCAGGGTCGGCGCCAAGAGCAGGAATGCGGCGGCGGCGATCGGCAGCCAGCGCCGTCGGACGAGCTGCGGGAAGCCGGCGCGGACGAAGTGACCGAGGCGCGTCAGCGGCTGCGCGGTCGGCCGATAGAAGAGGTTGTGGGCCGCGCCGGCGAGACGCTCCAGCGCATAGATCGTTCCTGACGAGGCGCCGTAGGTGCGGGCGCGCGCCAGATCGGCGGCGAGCTCGCGATAGCGCGCGGCGAAGTCGGAGAGACCGCGCTCGGAGAGCTTCCGGATGCCGCGACCGCGCAGCTCCACGACGCGCTCGCGGAACGCCTCCCAGCGGGCCCGCTTCGCGCGCAGCAGGGAGGTCGCGGCGGGCGAGCCAGTGCGCAGGTTCATGCGCGCGGCACCGCGGCGCGCCGACTCGTCGGCGTGGAGCGCGAGGAGGCGCGAGGCGAGATCGGCGTCGCCGGCGCTGTCGAGCTCGGCGGCGAAGGGGAGCGCGAGCTTGCGTGCGATGCGGGCGCGCGCGAGTGGCTCGAACGTCGCCTGCTGATCGGCGAAGGCTTCGAGCACGGTGAAGCGCTGGTCATCGAGGCGCGGCACGGCAACGGTGGCCGGCAGCTCCTCGAGCTGCGGGAACTCGATCGGTTGCTCGCGGACGACGACGGTTCCGGCGGCGAGGTCGCCGAGGCGGCGTGCCTTCTTGCCGAGGATCACGAAGAGGCCGCCGAGCAGGCAGCTCGGGAACGGCTGCAGGTCGAGGA
>CAYRQC010000504.1:0-9608 GCA_964426265.1 uncultured Phycisphaerales bacterium
GCCGCGGTCGGTGCGCGCGTCGGGCCGCTGATGGCGAGCGCCGCGTGGCACGCGACGCCGACGGCCCGTGCGATCGCACCGGCGGCGGCGTCGTTGGCGGCCGCCGTAGCGACGTGCGGCGTCGGTCGGCGCGCAGCCGCATCGCCGTGGTCGGACGGTCGCTCGAAGCGGGGTCTGGCGGTGGCCGCGGCTGCGCGCGCTTGTTCGAACGCCGCGACTGCTTCCAACAGCACCGCCGAGCTCGGTCCGCGGTCTTGCGCCCGTGCCCACTCTCGCGGTGGCATCGCGACGGTTCGGCGCGTGACGAGTGACTCCGGGATCGTCCGCAGCGGCGTCGCCCACGCGTCGCTCCCGGTCGCTCCAGGGCCGGCGACCAGTAGCAGCCGCTGTTTGGCACGCGTGAGCGCCACATAGAGGAGCCGCTTCTCCTCCGCGCGGCGGTGGCGCTCATCGCGTTCCCGACGCAGGAGCTGCGCCGCGTTGCAGCGGCCCACCGGCCCGACCTCGATCGCCAGTCGCAACCCCTCTGGCGTCGGGACGAGATGCGCATCGATCGGCGGCACGCGCGCCGCCTTCAGCTCGTGACCGAGGTCGGCGATGAAGACGACCTCGAACTCGAGCCCCTTCGCCTTGTGGATCGTGAGGATCCGCACGGCGTCGAGCTGCTCGTCGGCGAGCGATCGCTCGCTGTCGCCGTCCACGCGCTCGTCGGCGCCGACCACTTCGCGCACCGCTTCCGCGAGCGGCAAACCGAGCGTCGTCGCCTGCTCCAGCACCTGATCGGCGAGCTTGCGCAGGTTGGCGATCCGCTGGTCGCCGTCGCGCGCCGACGCGGCGATCGCCAGCAGCGGCGACCCCTCGACGAACCGCTCGAGCGCCTCCGCGAGCGGGCGGCTCGCCAGCTCCCCGCTCAGTTTCGCGAGCCGTCGCGCGAGCGATTGCACAGCCACCGACGAATCGTCGACCAGCTTCGGCCAGCAGAGCGTCCCATGTTCGCGATGCAGCCGGAGCAGCTCCGCGTCGGGGATTGCGCCGAGGCTCGAGCGCAGCGCCCCGAGCGCCGCGATCTCGTCGGTCGGATCGGCGGCGGCGAGCAGCAGCGAGGCGAGCTCGCCCACCTCGCTGCGCTGGACGAAGGTGCTGCCGCCGGCGAGCGCAAACGGGATCGCGCGCTCGCGAAGCGGCTGCAGGTAGTGGCGGACGTGCGACAGGCTCCGCAGCAGCAGCACGATCTGCCCGAAGGGTGTGCCCTGGCGTGCCAGCGTCTCGATGCCGGCGGCGATCGCGCGCCCCTCGGCCTCGCGGCGCGCGGGTGCGTCGTCGCGGCCGTCGTCGCGCGTGATCTCCCACAGCTCGGCTGCGGCGTGCGGCGGCTCGGGGATCACGGCGGCGAGCGGTTCGAACGGCGCCTCGGCGTCGTTGTCGGGATCGACCCACGTCGTGAACAGGCGGTTCACCGGTGCGACCAGGCGCGCCGGGCTGCGGAAGCTGGTCGTCAGCTCGAGCTTGGCGCCGCCTTGCGCGACGACGCGCTCGACGGTGCGCCGGAAGACGTCGAGATCGGCACCGCGAAAACGGTAGATCGACTGCTTGGGATCGCCGACGACGAAGAGCTTGCCGTTGGCGAGCTGCACCTCTTCGAGCCGTGCGGCGGGTGGGTGCGCCGCCGACTCGCAGAGCGCGACGACGATCTCGCACTGCAGCGGATCGGTGTCCTGGAACTCGTCGACCAGCAGTTGCTCGATCGCGTCCGCTTCGCGGCGGCGCACCGCGGGGTGGCTCGTCAGCAGCTCGGCCGCGAGTGCCAGCGCGCCATCGGCCGTGATCTGGCCGCCGCGCAGGAACTCCACGCGGAGCTGGCGCGCGAGCGGTTCGCTGGTGGCGAGGAGCTCCGCGACCCACGGCTCGTCGACGCGGGCCGCCTGCTTCAAGAGCTTGCGCGCCGTCTCGAGCAGGGGACGGAACCGCTGCGCGTCGGGACCGCTGGCGAGCTTGGCCTTGGACAGCTCGCCGGCGACGGCGTCCTGCGCCGCGCGTGGCAGCGCGATCCGGCCGTTCGATCCCGGTCCGTGCACACGCAGCCATTCGAGGCCGCAGAGCACGCCGTCCCACTGCTGATAGAGCTTGCCGGCGCGCCCCGGCGCTTCGGGCAGCTCCGCGCGCAGTGAAAGCAGCGGTGATTCGAGCCGCGCCGCCTGGGCCAGCAGCAGGGCGAGCGGATCGCCGCTCGCGAGCGTGCGCGTCGGGAGCCACGCGAGCGCGGTGACGAGCGGCTCGAGGTCGTCGATCGTGAGCTCGGCGAGGAGGCGCTCGAGCGCCGGCGCGCGCGCCGCATCTCCGAGCAGCGCCGTGATCGCGCGCGGCAGTTGCGCGCGCACGTGGCGGCGGAAGCCGTCACCGAGGTCGATCGCGACGCCGGCCGGCACGCCCGCCTCGATCGGGTGGCGATGGAGCAGCCGCAGCGCGAACGAGTGGATCGTCGAGATCGACGGTTCGGCTTCGAGGGTCTGCGCGGCGCGCTGGCGGAACAGCTCGCCGCTCGGCCCGCGGCTGCCGGCGACGATCTCCGTGAGGGCCGTTCGGAGGCGCGTGCGCATCTCGGCGGCCGCCTTCTCGGTGAAGGTGATCGCGGTGAGCCGGCTGGTGGCGATGCCGCGGACCAGCAGCGCTTCGAGCATCCGCTCGATCAACAAGCTCGTCTTGCCCGACCCGGCGCCGGCCGTGACGCAAAGGTTGTGCTCGAAGTCGGTCGCGGCCTGCAGGCGCGCGGCCGCGTCGGGAAACGGCGCAGGGTCGCTCATGGCGGTCGCGGCGCGTCGGCAGCGCGCTTTTCGGAGAGCTGCTTTTCGGCGAGGGCGTAGTAGCGGGCGAAAGGGGCCGCAGCGCGCGCACGGTCGCGGGTGGCGCCGTGCGAGTGGCGGCAGGCGCGACGGAAGTCGCAGCGGCTGCACTGGCCGTGCTGTCCCGCTTCCTCCGGCTGCAGTGGAAAGTCGCCGGCGCGGCGGAGGGCGACGAGAGTCGCGAGCGTGTCGCGCAGTGAAGCGACGTTGTGCCCCAGCTTGTCGAGATCGAGCGCGACCGCCGCCGACTCTTCTTCCGGATCGGCAGCGAGTGAGAGCAGCTCGGCACCGACGAGCTTGGCACCGCCATCGATCCGCGCGAGTGCATAGATCGGCAGTTGCAGCGCGCCGCCTCGTACCGCCTCGAGCACGCTCGCGCGACCGCGCAGTGACGCCGGCTTCGCGAGCTTGTAGTCACCGATCCACTCACCGCCGTTGGCATCGATCAGCAGGCGGTCGAGTCGCAGCTCGAGCGGCAGCGGGCCGCCCGGCAGATGGATCGCCGCGTCGTGGAGTGGGAGCTCGAAGCGACCGTCCTGGATCGCGGCGGTTCGCATGCGCGCCAGATCCCCGCGCACGAAGGCGAGGAGCTGCGCGCTCCAGACGGGAATTCGCACGCGCTGCAACGCCGGCAGCAGCGCTCCGGCGAAGCTCTTGCTCGCAAGTGCCTTTTCGAGCAGTGCGGGAAGGCGCTCGGCGGCACGCTGCTCGGCAGCACGTTGCGCCGCGTCCGTGGACGGCGTGGCGTTGCCCAGCAGCTCGCGGTAGAGCTCGTGGAGGACGCGGTGGAAGAGGGTGCCGAGTTGCGCCGGTGCCAGCTCGCCGCTGGTCGTCGGGTCGATCGCTTCGCGCAGCTCGAGCTCGTGCGCGAAGAAGTACTGGAGCGGACAGCTTCCGAGCTGCTCGATCTCGCTCGGCGTCCAGTTGGGCTTGTCCTCGAGCGGGCCGACGCGACCGTCGAAAGTGAGGTCGGACGCGTCGTGGCGATCGATCGCGGCGATCTGCGTGAGCCCGCGCCGAATCGCCTGCGGGTCGTCGCGATCGAGCTGCGCGGCGAGCTCCGCCGCCACGTCGGAATCGGCGTCGGCCGCGAGCAGCAGTGCCTCGCGCGGATGGAGCAGCGCCGTCGCTTCGGCGAGCGCGGTCAGCTCTTGCATCGGATGACGCGGCAGCGTCTTGATCGGCGCGGCAGCGCCCTGCGTCGTTCCCGCCAGGCGCGCGAGCCACGCGGAGGGCGCCGCGTCGCGGTCGCCGACGGAGCGCGCGAAGGTGATCTCGAGCCGCTCACTGACCGCGGCGCGGACCACTTCGCAGAGCAGCGCTTCGTCCCGCTCCGCATCGGCCTTGCAGGGGATCGGCGCGCCGGTCGCTTCCGCGAGTCGCCGGCGGTCGCCATCGTCGAGGAAGAAATCCTCGCTGACGCGATGGGGCAGCAGCGCGTCGTTCGCGCCGATCACTACGGCACGGCGCAGCGGCAGGGCGCGCGCCTGGTGGAAGTCGAGCAGCCGTAGCTGGCCGGTCGCTTCGGCGGTGGGGGGCGCGGCCGGCTCCTCGAGTGCTGCCCGCAGCAGCTCGAGCGTTGCGTTGAGGGGAACGGACGGTGGCAGCAGCGCCCGCTCCTCGAGCTCGCGTGCTTCCGACGTGAGCGTCGCGAGCCGGGCGTCGAGTGCCGCATCACGGGCGGGCGCCGCCAGCTCCGCAAGTGCGGCGAGCCGCGCGGAGTGGGTGGTCGCCGCCGCGATGGCCGACTGCGCGTGGTCGTGATCGCCCCACGCCGGTGGCCGCGAGCGCTCGACCTGACGGCGGAGCAGCCGGTTGTCGGGCTCACGCCAGACGGCGAGCTGGGTCGCGAGCGCCGCAGCGGCCGGCCGATCGGCGAGTGGCAGCGCGATCGACGCGTCGGGTACCAGATCGCAGAGCGCCGCCTCGCGCGCGAGCGCCGTGGTGTACGGCCCCGCGGAGCGGACGAGCAGCGCCATCTCGTCGAACGGCACGCCATCGTGATGGTGCCAGGCGAGGAGGCGGCGAACGGCGTAGCGAATCTCCGCGCGCGGATCGGCGGCGCTCGTGACCGAGGTGGTGGCGGCGGCGCGGACGGTTGCGAGGTCGGTGGTGTCGAGCGACGCGCCGAGCGCCGCCAGCAGCGCTCGCGTCGAGGCGGCACTCGCCGCAGTCGGAATGAAGAGCTCGGTGCGGACGGTCGTCGCCAGCTGGCGCAGCAGCTCGCGATGAGTGCCGATCAGGTCGTAGGCGCCGTAGTGCAGCACGAGCTCCGGGGGCGGTGACCCGATGGTGGCGAGCGCCCGTCGCGGGATCGCGCTGGCGTCGCCGCAGCCCTGCAATGCGAGTGCCTCGAGGAGCTCCTCGAACCGCGCGAAGAGCTCGACCGTCGCACGGCCGGTGGTCGAGAGCGACGCAGCCACCTTGGTGAGCTCGTTGCTCTGCACGCCGGCATCGCGCAGATCGCGAAAGGTCGCGAGCAACGGCGCCACCGCCGACGGCTGCTCTTCGAGGTAGCGCGCGAGCGAGCCGCTCACCGTCGCGAGCCGTGGCCGGAACAGTTGCACCAGCCACGCGGTCGCCAGCGGCCGCGGCGGTGGCTCACCGCAGAGTCGGAGCAGGTGCGAGGCGAGTCCCTGATGGACCAGGAAATGGACGCCCGCGAGTGCGTGCAGCTCCTCGACCGCAATGAACGCCAGTCGTTCGAGCAGCCGCTGGGTCGGCGCGACGACGAGGATCGCGGGGAGCCGCGCGCCGCCCGCGACAGCGGTCGCCGTCATCGCGGTCTGCAACGCAGCGAGGAAGTGCCGTTCGAGCTGGCGCGGATCGGCATCGCAGAAGGCGCGCGGTGCGAGCGGTCGGCTCATACGCCGCCGACGTGGAGGACGAGACCCGATCGGTACCAGCGGCGGCCGTGCCAGAACGGATCGCCGAAGCGGTGGCAGAACGGATCGTGGAAGGGGCCGTAGTAGGGGCCGAAGTAGCGGGGGTCGTAGGGATCGCACCAGGCGCCGTCGACGGTGCCGGAGGTCCAGAAGCTGGCGCGTCGGAAGGTCGCGTGGCTGGTGACTCGCCGGTCGTCGAGGGCGAGGGTCCACGCCAGCTCGATCTCGGTGAGTGCGACGTCTTCCAACTGCGGCCGATCAGGAAGCCGGAAGAAGAGCTCGACCTTGCGTGCTTCTCCCGGCGCTACGACGACCGCCGTCGCGTCGTCGGGAAGGAGTGGCGCTGCGCCGGATGGCGTGGCGCGGGTTGCCGCCCCGTCGAAGGTGAGCGGTGCGCCGCCGCGATTCACCACGTCGAGCCGGGCATGGAGCCGGCGCGGGACGGCGTCTTCCGGCCGCAGGATGCCGACGAGGGTGGCGGTGACGACGGCGCGCGGCTCGGCGGATGAGTCGAGGTGAAGCGCATGCACTTCACGGTTGGGGGCGTAGTGCCAGCTCGGGTAGTAGCCGTGGCAGCCCGTCGCCAGCAGCAAGCAAAGGCAACCGAATGTCCGGAGCACATTCATTGGCGCGCGATCGTACCGCGCTCCGATGGCGTCAGACGGCGTCGAGCGCGTGCACCAGCTCCTTGGGCAGGTCGAGGTCGCTGGCCGCGAGATTCTCCTGGAGCTGTGAGACGCGCGTCGCCCCGACGATCGCCGAAGCGACCTCCGGCCGGCGCAGCGTCCACGCCAACGCTGCCGTGGCCGGCGCGATGCCAGCCGCGCGCGCGAGCTCGGCGACGCGTGCCGCCCGGCGCAGGTTGGCGGCGGTGAGCTTCGGAGTGAGGAAGCTGTTGTGCTTCGGGTCGGCGGCGCGTGTGCCGGGCGGGATGGCGCCCGCCGCGTACTTTCCGGTCAGCAGCCCCTGCGCAAGCGGGCTGAAGACGATCTGGCTCACCCCCAGCTCGTGCGCGCGCGGCATCACCTCGGCCTCGATGTCGCGTTCGAGCAGGTTGTAGGGCGGCTGGTTGGTGACGGGTGCGTAGCTGCCGCGCTGGCGAGCGTGCTGCACCGCATCGCTGATCTGTGGGGCCGTCCAGCACGAGACGCCCCAATAGAGGAGCTTGCCTTGGCGAATGAGGTCACTCATCGCGTCGCCGACCTCGTCGATGGTGGTCTCGGGGTCGAACCGGTGGCACTGCATCAAGTCGAGATAGTCGGTGCCGAGTCGTCGCAGCGATGCGTGGACCGATTCGATGAGGTGCTTGCGCGAGAGGCCGCGGTCGTTGATGCCGTCGCTCATCGGCCAGAAGCACTTGGTCGCCAGCACGTAGTCGGCGCGCCGGAAGGGCTTGAGCGCCGGTGCGAGCGCCAGCTCGGCCGCGCCGCGCGCGTAGACATCGGCGGTGTCGAACAAGTTGACGCCGCGTTCGAAGGCGGCGCGCACCAGCCCGATCGTCGTCTCCTGGTCGAGCGCGGAGCCGACCGTGAGCCAGCTCCCGAACGAGACGGTCGAGACCTTGCAGCTGCTCCAACCGAGACGGCGATAGCGCATGGGATCGGGCTCCTTCAGTCGACGACGCGGGGCGGCATGTTGACCGCCCCGCGTCCGACCGACAAGGAAGAGCTGGCCCGCGCTGGCCGCGTTACCGGCCGCGCGCGCCTTCACCGCCCGATCGGCAGCACCTCGATCTCGAGGCTGAGGTCGCCGCCGAGCGTCACGCTGCCACCCTTGGCCGGCAGCGTGCGCAGCTCATCGACGAAGAGCGTGCGCGCGGTCACTCGGTCGATCCCCATCGTCGCGGCGTCCTGCAGCTCGACGTGCTCGGGCTCGCCTTGCAACAGGTGGACCTTGCCGTTCACGTCGAGCAGCAGGTCGCCGCGCACGTTGCGCGTGAGCTCCAGTCGGAGCGCGAAGCCGTCGACCAGCCCCTCGATCTCGGGATTGCAGGCGAGGCACTCGTTGGCGACGTCGACGTCCCAGTCGCGTACGACCTCGGTCTGCACACCCGACCAGAGCCCGAACGGATGGTCGATCACTGCCGGCACGCGGAAGGCGCCGCGCTCCTCTCCATCCGCGCGGAGATGTATTCGCACGAGGAAACCGGCATCGACGCGCGCTGCCGATGCGATCGCGCTTCCGACCCTCTCGGCCGTGGCAGGCGGCAGGAGCGTGAGCATGCGGCTCTCACCGATCCAGTTGACCGAGCCGACGTCGCTGTCCAGCACGTCCGCCGCCGCCTGGTAGGCGCGCTCGCGCAGCTCGTCGGAGCTACTCCCACATTCTGGGAGCCGGCCGTAGGTCGCCCCAAACAGCTCTTCGAATGAGCGCTCGGTGGTCCAGCCATCGTCGAAAAAAGTGGGCCCGACGCGCCCCACATCGACCGCGCCGAGGGTCGCCGCGAGCGGGCGTCGCAGCTCGAAGCGCAACGGCTCGCTGTGGCCGCCTCGCGCGACCGGTTCGATCGCACAGCTTGTGCGGCCGCTGCCGCCCTTCGCCCGCAGGTCGAGGCAGAACGAGACCGGGCCGAAGGCGGTCTCCACCGTGACCGGCACCCAGACTGCCTTCCCGTCGGGCAGGAAGAGTGATCCAGCGAAGCCGAGGAAGCCGAGGCATGGTTGCTCGATCTCGCCGGCGGCCAAGCGCTCCACCATCACCGGCTTGGCGTTGATCAGGGAGCGCGCCGTGCAGCGGCGCGTGACGGTCGGCGCCGCCGTCTCGCTGGCGCGCACCAGCAGGTTCACGAGGAGCCCCCCTTCGATTCGCGTGGAGCGCGCGCGCACCTGCAGTCCGGTGTCGTAGTGGGCGACGAGCGGATCGGCGACGGTTGCACCTTGCGCGATCTCGGTCTCCCAATCGATGACGAAAGCGTGCGACTCGCCGCTCGCACCCTGGACCACCGCGAGATCGCGCAGCGCGAGCGCTACCTGGCGCCCAAGCCCGCGCGCGGCGATTCGCTCGTCTGCGGCCGCGACGTCGAGCGCCAGCTCGTTCGCGGCGATGTCGCCCGCCACGGTGTCGCCACCCCCTCCCGCAAGCAGCCGCACCTCGAGCAGCTCACTCGGGACGACGTCGCGTTCCAGGTGGCCGAGCAGGTCGGCGATCTTCTCCTGCACCTCCGCGGGAGCGCGCACGACGAGCTGGAGGTTGTCCCCGAGCCGTAGCGATGCCGCAGGGTCGGACTCCCAGAACTCCGGCTCGATGACTTGCTGGATCAGTTGGACGAGGTCCTCGGCGGCGAAGATTCCCGGGGCGCTGTTGGTGCCGTCATCGATCTCGAGCCCACGCGACGAGATGCGCATCGGCAGCATCGCGAGCTGCGCCGCGGTCGTGCCATGCGACTGCACGAGTGCCCGCAGTGACATGGTTTTCAGCGTCAGCGGCCGATCGCCGGCGGCCGGCGCAACCGTGCCGGCATCGTCACCGTTGCCGGCGCCGAGCGCACTGAAGCACAGTGCAGGGAACAGCGCAGCTCGCAGCATGAGTTCTCTCCGATGGTTGGAACGGTCGACGATTCCTCGACAGCGGTTCGACGGAGCTCGCGCGATCTCGTTCACGGGGCGTTTGGCGCCGCCGTTCGCCTGGCGTCACGGGCCAAGCGCGAGCAGGTGGTCGAGTCGCTGCACGTCGCGTTGTCCGCGCACCGCCTGCACGAGGTCGCGGGCTGCCTGTGCGAGGCGGTCCAGACGGTGGGGTGACACCGGTTGACCGAGCGCTGTGAGGCCCTCGGCGAGCGCCTCCGGGCCGGCGGTCGTGTAGAGCAGGACGAGCAGGGAAGCGGTCAAGCCGTCGTCGGCCGGGCGCGGCTCGGGCAGGGTGGCGTCGGCGCGCAGGAGGGCGA
>CAYRQC010000505.1:0-9805 GCA_964426265.1 uncultured Phycisphaerales bacterium
ATGAGGATGTCGAACTCGGTGGGATGGCTCGCCGTGGCGTTGCCGAACGACTTGAACGACTCGTCCTGATAGGAGCCGAGCGGGATCTCCTCGACGCGCACCTCGATTCCAGTCTCCTTCGTGAACTCCATCGCCAGCTCGCGCAGCCCCTTCGCCGGAGGCCATTCGAACCACCAGAGAGTGAGCGGCTTGCTGCCCGCGCCGCTCGTGGTGGCGCCGCCGCCGGAGTCTGCTTCCTTGGAGCAGCTTCCGAATCCGAGCAGCATGGAGAGCCCGAGCGCGAGCCCCGTGGCGATGCGCGGTGCGATCGACGAGCGATGAAGTTCCATCGACGATTCCTTCCCTTCGAGTGGCCGTGGCCGCTGCACGTCCGCCGCCGCGGAGTGGACGAGGGCGGGGAGTGTAGCCGGGGTCGGGGGCAGGCGGTGTCGTCGCTCGGTCGGGGACGGAGGCCGCGTCATGCGTTCACTGCTCTTGATGCTCCTTGCTGCCCGCCTGCGCCACCATCGGGATCCTGAGTTGGAGCGAGGACGAGGTCGAAGTGACGAGAGGCGCAGTACGGGTGAAGAACGTCCCGACGGTCGCCGACGACGATGGGAATCTCGAGCTTTCGTCGCGGCTGCCGGTGTCGCTCGTTCCGTCCCGGGACGTGGGCGGCACCGTCTGGGAACTCGACCGATCGGACCCGGCGAGCGGTCGGACTCCCGCCGACCCATCGCTTACGCGACGCTGCCGTTCGCGGTCACATGCGATCGATGCTCATTTGGCGTGCGCCGCATGATCGGCGATCAGTGCCGCCAGGAGTTCCTTGAAGGGAGCTTCGGCCGCGTCGTCGCCGACGTTCGTGACGATCAGCACTGCAAAGCTCTCGAGCGGGGCGAGGGATGCCTCCGCGACCCAGAAGCTGTTGCTACCGAGATGCCGCAGGAGCTTGCCGCCTGCCCATTCCTGCTCGGTGACAACCCATCCTGGTGAGTACTCCCAGTCGCTCTCGCCAGGTGAGTGGAGGCGCTTCCAGGTCTCGAGCTGCAGGTAATGCGGGTCGCCGCGCTCTCCACGGAGGTGGGCCGCGACGAATCGGGCCCAGTCGGAGAGGGTGGTGTGAATCGTCCCGGCCGGCCCGGTGGCGGCAGGATTGTCGGCATTCGGACCGAGGGCGACCGGAGACCACCCGTCGGTTCCGCGGATGTGCCCCAACGGTTGATCCAACTGTCCTGACGTGCCTGGCGCGCCGAAGCCGGTCCGAGTCATGCCGAGCGGTTCGAAGACTTCGCGCCGCATCAGATCCTCCCAGGAAGAATCGGTGAGTTCCTCGAGCATCACTCCCGCGACGATGAAGGCCGAGTTGGAGTAGACGGTCTTGGTGTTCGGCTTCGTTGTCGGCGGGATCGTGAGCGCCTCCTCGACGAAAAACCGTCGCTGTTCGCGGGGTGACCCACCCCGGGCTGCCATCCGTTCCCACAGGTCCTCGCTGAAGTTGAGCGGCGCCCCGGAACGATGACTGAGCAGCCAGGCGATCGGCACGTCCTTCCAGGCCGGGTGGGCTGTCGACGCGAAGACGTCACCAATCGTAGTCTCCCAGTCGAGCACACCCTGGTCGATCAAGCGTGCAACGAGGGTCGCTGTCATCGACTTCGTGCAGGACCCGATGTGCCACTGGTCGTCGATCGTCACGGTCTCGGGTCTCATCGATGAGCGCCTTCCAACCGCTCCGATGGCCTCGAGCCCGTCGGTGGTCACGACGGCGGCACCGAGCGCCGGGAGTCGGCTCTTTTCCAGCAGTGGCGTGATGATTCCGGTCAAGTCGCGAGGTGCGGGGGCGGCGGCGCCACCCTGCCCGATGACCGTACCGCGAAAGAGCAAGATGAAAGTGAGAAGTACAACGCCTCCCGGGAGTGGAGCGAGTGGTCGAAGCTTCATGGCCGAGGGCTTCCTCGTTGGTGCATGCGATGGATGTCGAGCAGCGCGTCGCGGGACAGAAGGCGGACATGCTCGCTGGTCTGCCGACCTCCTCCGTCCACCGTAGTCGCCGGATCCGAGAGCGACGCTGACCGATCCGAACGATCGCCCAGAGATCAAGATCGCGGGTTTCAATGCGGTTGATGAGCAACCACATCGAAGCCCCATCCGAAGACGCTTCCGAATGATCACGGCGGCGACAAGGAACCAGAACGGTGGCATCGACACGTGACGTTGCCCCCGAAAACGATCACGCCAAGCGAGCCATCGCAGCAGAACGTCCGCCCGACTACTACTTCTTCCGCCTCTTCAGCCCGAGCCCCACGAACTCCCGGATCTGCTTCGTGAGCGCGATCTCCGTCGGCAGCCGTTCCATCGAGCTCGCACCGTAGAAGCCATCGATGCCCGGCACGCGATCGAAGATGTACTTCGCGTCGGCCGGCGTGGCGAGCGGGCCGCCGTGGCAGAGGACGAAGACGTCGGGACGGATCGCGCGGGCGGCGTCGACCATGCGCTGGATCCGGGTGACGCACTCGTCGAGCGGCGTCGCGGTGGTGACGCCGATCGTGCCGCCGGTCGTGCAGCCCATGTGGGTGACGAGGATGTCGGCGCCGGCCTTGGTCATGGCGCGCGTCTCCTGCTCGTCGAAGACATAGGGAGTGGTGAGCAGGTCCATCGCGTGCGCGAGCGCGACGACGTCGACCTCCTGTTGGTAGCAGATGCCGGTCTCTTCGAGGTTCTGGCGGATCTTGCCGTCGAAGAGGCCGATGGTCGGGAAGTTCTGGATGCCCGCGAAGCCGAGCTCTTTCAGCTCCGCCAGGAAGTGACGCGGCAGCATGAAGGGGTCGGTGCCACAGACTCCGGCGAGCACCGGTGTGTGTTTGACCACCGGCAGCACTTCGTACGCCATCTCCTTCACGATCTGGTTGGCGTTGCCGTACGGCATCAGTCCCGACAGCGAGCCGCGCCCCGCCATCCGGTAGCGCCCCGAGTTGTAGATCACGATGAGGTCGATGCCGCCCGCCTCTTCACACTTGGCGGAGAGCCCGATCCCGGCGCCGCCGCCGATGATCGGCTGCCCCTTCGCGACCTTCGCGCGCAAGCGGGCGAGGATCGCCGCGCGGGAGTTCGCGTTCAGCGGCGGCGCGGGCGACTTCTGCCGGTTCGACATGTTCCACTCCGATGGGGGTGCACGGTGAGCGGCGCATCTTCCGCGCGATTGGTGCCTGGCCCAAACCCACCGCCTGATTGGTGCCAGGCACGGAAGACCCGGGTGATCCGTGCCTGGCACCAATCACCCGCCTGAACGGTGCCAGGCACGGGGGACCCGGTGGGTTTGTGCCTGGCACCGATCAGTCACACGGCTGGATCGCGTGCGCCTTGATCACGAGCCACGCCGGCTTGCCGGGGACGAGGCCGAGCTGCTGTACGGCGCGGCGCGTCACCTTCGCGCGCCACGGTTCGCCGTCGGCGAGGAACTCGACCTCGGTCTGCAAGCCGACCTCGCGGATCGCGACCAGGGTGGCGGCGAGCACGTTTTGCGCCGAAAGCCCTTCAGGCCGCTGCGTGGCGATCAGCAGATCCTCGGCACGCACGGCGACGCGCGCCGGCGCCGGAAAGCCGGCGACCTCGGCCATGACGAGTCGGCAACCGCCACGCGTCGCGAGCTCGAGCGCGCCTTCGTTGCGCGCCACCACGCGCACGTCGAACTGGTTCTCGGCACCGAGCGCGTGCAGCGCACCGAAGGTTCGCGCCGACGCGAAGACCGCGTGCGGCGAGCCGCTCGCCACGATGCGCCCCGACTCGATGACCAGCACGTGGTCGCACGTCGCCACCACCTCGAGCGGATCGTGGCTCACCAGCAGGAACGGGACGCCCGCCTCGGTGGGGAGGCGCGCGAGGTACGGCACGATGCGGGCGCGCAGCGGCCGATCGATCGAGGCGAGCGGCTCGTCGAGCAGGAGGAAGCGCGGTCGCGACGCGAGCGCCCGCGCGATCGCGACGCGCTGCCGCTCGCCGCCGGAGAGATCGGCGGCGTGGCGGTCGAGCAGCTCGCCGATCTCGAGGAACTCGATCGCGCTCGCCGCCGCGGCCTCGTCGCCGCGTGCGCGCACCGCGAACGCGAGGTTCTCGCGCACGGTCATCCGCGGGAAGAGCGCCGAGTCCTGCGGGATCCAGCCGATCTGCCGTTGCCGCGCAGGTGTCGCGGAGAGATCACGACCGTCGAGCACGACCTCGCCTGCCACCACCGGCCGCAACCCGGCGATCGCTTCGAGGAGCGTCGTCTTGCCGGAGCCGCTCGCGCCGAACAGCGCGGTGCGCGGCGCTTCCCACGTCGCCTGCGCCGCCAGCTCGAAGGTGCCGTAGTGCGCCTGCAATCGGAACGAGTTCACGCCGCCCTCCGGCGCAGCAGTGTTTCTGCGAGCCCGGTTGCGACCAGCGCGATGACGATCGAGACGCTGGCGAGCAGGAAGGCTCCCCGATCGTCGAACTGCTCGATGTGGGCGTAGATCGCGAGCGCGAGCGTCTCGGTCTTCCCCGGAATGTGCCCGGCCACCAGAGAGGTCGCGCCGAACTCGCCGAGGCTGCGCGCGAACGCGAAGAGCGTCCCGTAGCCGATCCCGCGCGCCGCGTGCGGCAGCGTGATCGCGAGGAAGGTGCGCCACCGCGAAGCGCCGAGCGTCGCCGCCACCTGTTCGAGCCGCCGCGGCACGGCATCGAAGCCGTGCTGCGCGCCGAGCACCAGCAGCGGAAACGACATCACCGCCGCCACGACCGCCGCCGCCCACCAGGTGAGCAGCAGCGGCGCTCCAAAGAGCGACTCGACCAGCCGGCCGAGCCACGCGTCGCGCCCGAGCACGTGGAGCAGCAACAGCCCGACCGCGACTGGCGGCAGCACCATCGGTAGTGCGACCAGCGTCTGTACCAACGGTCGCCAGCGCGAGCGCCAGCGCGACAGAACGTAGCCCATCGCAACCGCCGGCAAGAGGATCGCCGCGGTCGCGACGCCACCCACCTGCAGCGTGAGCCGCGTGACGTCGAGCAGCTATGCGGTCGTCACGTCCGTCACACTCGCGATCGCCGCGGTTGCCGCCAACACCATCGCCGCCATCACGGTGCCGAGCGCGGCGCGACGAAGCCGAGTTGCAGCGCCGTCGCCTGTAGCTCAGCCGACGCCAGCCACGTCACATACTCGCCCGCAAGCGCGGACTGCGGGCCAGGGCTCTTCACCGCGATCGCCCCAGCGACGTAGACGATTCCAGGCGCCTCGTCCTCGGGAACGACGAACGCGAGCCGCGCCCGAGTCGCCACCCGCGCATCGGTCGCGTAGACCACCGCGGCATCGGCGGCGCCCGACTCGACGAGAGCGAGTGTGGCGCGGACGTTGTCGCCATTCACGATGCAGGTCGCGAGCTGATCGAGGAGCCCGCGGCTCGTCAGCCACGCGCGCGCGTACTTGCCCGCCGGCACCGCCTCCCCCGCAAGCGCCAACTTTCCCGGCAATGCCACGAGTGCCGCGCCATCCGCGGGCAGCGGCTCGATCCCGGCGCGCACGACGACCGCGAGCCGATTGGAGAGGAACTCGCGGCGTGTCCCGGCTGCAATGCGTTCGCCAAGTCGATCGAGCGTCGCCGCGTCGGCCGAAAGGAAGGCGTCGAAGGCCGCGCCGCTCTCGATCTGGCGCGCGAGCGTCGACGACGCGTCGAGCGAGAAGAGCAGCTGCGCACCCGGATGCGCCGCTTCGAACGTCGGTGCCGTCGTCTCGACCAGCTCCTTCAGCGACGAGGCCGCGGCGATCGTGAGCGTCACCGGGTCTGGTCTCACCGCTGCTCGCGACGCCGAATGCGGTTCGCCGCACGCCGTCGCGAGCAGCAGGCTCGCCGCACATCCGAGCGCTTGCAGCGTGGCGTGGAGGACATTCGTGGCGGAGATCTTCATGGGCGTGCCGAACTCTACTCGCGGTCGCAGCGCGCCAGCCGCTGACCAGCGCCGCCGTCGCATGCGAGCCCTCCGACGAGGAGATGGCGCAGGTAGCTGGGCACGACTCGCCGGGCGGGCTACGCTCGCCGCTATTGACCGGTCGCGAGCCTGCGTGCTCGCTCGACTCCGGCCCGCGGCATGACAGATGTAACGCGCACGCCCGAATCGGAGTGATCGGTGCCCCTGACTTCGACCACTGCTTTGTCGACGAGGGGCGCGCCTTCGTCTACCTCGGCTCGGCCGCAGGTCTTGCGTCGAGCCCGGCATGGACCGCGGACGGCAATCAGGACAGTGCGTCGTTCGGCGTCTCGGTCGCGAGTGCCGGGGACGTGAACGGGGACGGCTACAGCGACGTGATCGTCGGGGCCAATGACTACGACAACGGCCAGACCGGTGAGGGTCGCGTCTTTGTCTACCTCGGCTCGGCCGCCGGCCTCGCCGCGAGCCCGGCCTGGACCGCCGAGAGCAACCAGGCGTATTCGGATTTCGGCTACTCGGTCGCGAGTGCCGGTGACGTGAACGGGGACGGCTACGGCGACGTGATCGTCGGGGCCTACCAATTCGACAACGCCCAGTCCTCCGAGGGTCGAGCTTTCGTCTACCTCGGCAACCATGGCGGTCGCGGCTGGACGCAGGCTGTGCAGCAGCGCCGCTCCATCGACGCGGCGCCGATCGCCCTGCTCGGCGCGTCGAGCTCGCAGCGGGACTTCCGCCTTCGCCTTTGCTTCGATCACGGTCTCGTCGGCTTTCAATGGGCGTCGCCGCTGCGTCCCAAGGCGCGCCTCGAATGGGAGGTGGTCGGGCTCGGTGGCCGCTTCACCGGCGTCGCGCGCGAGTCGGGGACGGTGCAGGACATGCTCGCGCCGGTCGTCTTCAATGAGCGCGCCCGATTCCCTCCTTCCCATATGCCAGGCTCTGCGGGACCGGGAGGTGCGTCGGAGCGCATCTACAAGTGGCGGGCCCGCCTGCGCACCAACAACCCGCTGTTTCCGGTGACGCCGTGGGTCTCGATCCCGGGCGACAGCGTGACGGAGCTCAAGCTGCGGGCGCTCGAAGAAGACGCGCCATCGCAGCGATGAGCTTCGGCCGGCGACGTGAATGGCGACGGCGTCAGCGACATCATGGTCGGGGCCACGAGGTACGACCTGCACCCGTTCTCTCCCGGCGAAGGGACGGTCTTCGTCTACCTCGGAAACAAGGGTGGACGCGGCTGGACGCAGGCTGCACAGCAGCGCCTGGACACCAACGCGGCGCCGATCGCACTGCTCGGCGACTCGAGCTCCCAGCGCCACTTCCGCATCCGCACCGAGTTCGAACACACACTCACCGGCTTCCAATGGGCTTCGCCGAAGGGTGCCAAGGCACGCCTCGAGTGGGAGGTGGTCGGGCTCGATGACCGGTTCGACGAGACCACGATCCACTGGGGACGCTTCGAGCCACTCGCGAAGGCCCCGCTCACCTTCAACGAGCTCGTGTACTTTCCCACTGCTTCGCCTGGCTCGCCTGCTCACGGCAAGGATCCACCGCGGCTCTACAAGTGGCGCGTCCGCGCGCTCACCAACAATCCGGTCTTGCCGGTGACGCCATGGGTGTCGATGCCGGGAAACAACGTGACGGAGAGCAAGCTGCGGCCGCTCGATGGCGTGCGCTCGAGGTGACGACTCACTGACACCGCGACCGCGCGGGTACCTGGACGCTTACGCACCGCGGTACTACCCTCCCCTCGGTCGAAGTTGGCCCGGGAGCCGTCACTTCCGCGCCCGAACGGGAGTGACCACGATGATGCGTGCCATCGGTGGACTGCTGGCGTGGGCGTGTCTTGGCTTCTTCGCGAGCGCACAGCAGCGCACGCTGGTCAATCCTCCCGATCCTGCGGCGGCGGCCGATGGCTCTTCGATGCCGCCGCAGGTGCGAGACGAGATCCGGCAGCTGGAGTACCACTACGCCGGGCAGGAGGTGCCGGGAGGGTTGGTCTGGAGTGCGCCCAACCGCTCGCAGGGTCTGCGCAGTCGCGTGACTACCAGCGGGATCGAGCTGTTTCCGCGGAACACCGACGCGAGTGGTGAAGGTGCACCGTGGAAGCTTCGACTGCGGACGGCGAGCTTCGGCCGTCAAGGCGATGAGCGAGCGATCGAGTATCTCGGCGTCGCCGCGAGTGCGAACCGCGTCGAGCTCGATGCCGGATCGCTCGTCGAGTGGTTCGTCAACGACGAGCGCGGGATCGAGCAGGGCTGGACGATCGCGAATCTGCCTTCCGGCGCCGTCGACCCGCTCTGAATCGGTCTCGAGTTCGGTGGCGATCTTGGCGTCCGGATCGACGAAGGCGGTTGCTCGGCCGTGCTGGTTGATGCCGCCGGCGAGGTGAAGATGCGCTACCGCGGGCTGGCGGCGTTCGATGCCACCGGGCGTGAGCTCGAGGCACTCCTGCTGCCGAGCCCTAATGGTGTCGGCGTGCGGATTGACGATCGCCATGCGATCGATCCGCTGCGGATCGACCCGATCCTGTCAGTGGCGCGTCCGCGTGCGCACCAACCACCCACTTTTCCCCGTGACCCACTTGCACCGTAACGGCTCTGCGCCGCTGACGCCTCCTCACTGCAGCCCCACGCTCCGCTGAATCGAAGCGGGCGTGGGAGCCAACCTCTCTCGCGCCCGAGCTGGAGTGACGACGATGATCCGTACCATCGGTGGACTGCTGTCGTTGGTGTGTCTTGGTTCCTTGGCTCGCGCACAGCAGCGCACGCCGGTCGACCCTCCTGAACCTGCGGCAGTGGTCGATCCCTCTCCGGTGTCAACGGAGGTGAAGGAGGCCATCCGCCAATTGGAGTACCACTACTCCGCGTACTCCGCGCAGGAGGGGCCACCGGGCGTGGTGTGGAGTGCTCCCAACCGCTCGCAGGGCCTGCGCAGCCGTGTCAGCAGCCGTGGGTTCGAGGTGTTTCCACGAGAGATCGACGCCAGTGGCGAAGGTGCGCCGTGGAGGCTCCAACTCCGGACGGCGAGCTTCGGCCGGCAAGGCGATGAGCGGGCTCTCGAATATCTCAGCGTCGCCACCGACGCGAACCGCGTCGAGCTCGATGCCGGGTCGCTCGTCGAGTGGTTTCTCAACGACGAGCGCGGGATCGAGCAAGGCTGGACGATCGCGAATCCGCCTTCCGGTGCGGTCGAGTCGCTGTGGATCGGACTCGAGTTCGGTGGTGATCTTGGCGTCCGGATCGACGAGGGTGGTCGCTCGGCGGTGCTGGTCGATGCCGCCGGTGAAGTGAGGATGCGCTACCGCGGCCTGGCCGCGTTCGATGCCACCGGGCGCGAGCTCGAGGCGCTCCTGCTGCCGAGCCCGACCGGCGTGGGCATCCGGATCGACGATCGCAACGCGATCTATCCGCTGCGAGTCGACCCGATCCTGTCCGGACCGGCATGGACGTTCGAGAGTGATCAAACGTCGGCGTCGTTCGGCGCGTCGGTCGCAAGCGCGGGTGACGTGAACGGGGACGGCTTCAGCGATGCGATCGTCGGCGCTCCCGACTTCGACAATGGCCAGACCGACGAGGGGCGGGCGTTCCTGTTTCTCGGCTCGGCCACCGGCCTCTCGGCGACCGCGGCCTGGACCGCCGAGAGCGATCAGTCGAATGCGTCGTTCGGCAAATCGGTCGCGTGCGCCGGGGACGTGAACGGAGACGGCTACAGCGATGTGATCGTCGGGGCCTCGCGGTTCGACAACGGTCAAAACAACGAAGGCAGGGCCTTCGTCTACCTCGGCTCGGCGTCCGGCCTCGCGACCAGCGCGGCCTGGACTGCCGAGAGCGATCAAGCGAGTGCCTTGCTCGGAAGCGCGGTGGCGTGCGCCGGAGACGTGAACGGGGAC
>CAYRQC010000506.1:0-14805 GCA_964426265.1 uncultured Phycisphaerales bacterium
CGCGAGCGCGTCGATGCTGCCACCGCCGCGATCGGTCTCGACCGGCAGATGCACCAGCACGACGTGGGCACCACGTTCCGCCGCCAACCGCTGCAGCTCTTCGAAGAGCTGGAGCGTGAGCAGCCGCATCTCCTCGTCCTGCGACAGCGTCGATCGCTCGGTCGTATCGGCACCCGCCACGCGCTCGATCACTTGCGCGAGCCGCAGCTCGCGGAGGAAGCGGCCCGACTGGCGCAGTGACCGCAGCCAGCCCGGAGCCTGCGTCACCGGCACGTTACTGACGATCAGCCCGTCCGGCCCGCGCGCGACCTTCGGCTTCTCCGCACCCCACTCGGCCGGGATCACCATCCGCAGGAGGTCCTCCGTGATGAACGCGAACACGAGGAGATCGTGCTTCAGCGCGGCACCGTCACGGCGATAGCGCAGGAAGATCTGGTCGACGCCGTAGCCGCCGACGCCGAGATTCACGGTCTCGAGCCGCGGCTCGCGACGCTCGAGCACGCGCGCCCAGGTGTCCTCGTCGGCGACGCCGCTGCCGAACGTGAACGAGTCACCGGCGAGCAGCGCACGCACCCGGCCGGACGGCGGCTCGGCACTCACCGGCCGCGCGCCACGAAAGCCATGGCTCCCGACCGTCACCGACTCGCCGGAACCACCGGCGATGACCTTGGTGTAGCCCGGATTCGTGCACCAACCGAGATCGGGATCGAAATGCGTCACGAGCTCGTGATCGGTCAGATCGAACAGCGACGTCCGGTGAGCCATCGCACGGCCGACGACGAAGAAACTGAGCAACCCCTCCACGAGTGCGAGCAGCAGGATCGACGCCAGCGTGCCCCAGAAGAGCTTGCGAACGCAACGTGGCAACGTCCGACCTCAGATGCAACCCGACGGCGGTCATCGCCAAGGGAGTGTGCACTCGTTCATCGGGCGGGACGTTCGGCGAACTGGATGAGATTTCCGCTCGGGTCGAGGATGCCGAACTCGCGCAGTCCCCACGGCTTCTGCTCGAGCGGCGCGTTCGGGTGGATGACGCCGGCCGCGCTGTACTCGGCATACAGCTCATCGACGCCGAGCACGTGGAACCGACAGCTCGTGTTTTCCGGAGTGGTGCGATCGCCGCGGACCCAGAGGTGGAGCTCACCGCAGGGCCGCACCGCGCTCGAACTCGTCATCGACGAGGCCCCACAGCTCGACGTCGTGGAACGTGCCGTCGCGCAGGATGTGGGCTCGCAGATGGCCTTCCCAACGCATGCCACACCTCTTCAGCACCACGCCGGAGGCGGGGTTCGTGCTCATGTGGTGCGCGTAGATGCGCTTGAGCCCGAGCGTCTCGAAACCGTGGCAAACCACGGCGCGCGCCGCTTCGGTGGCGATGCCGCGGTTCCAGAACGGGAGCGCCACCCAATAGCCGAGCTCGGCGTGCCGGTGGGCGGGAGCAATGCGCAGCTCGATCGAGCCGATCACGCCGTCGACCGGTGTGGTGATCGCGAAGAGCGCCGCGTTGCCGGACGCGTGAAGCGCCGCGTGAGTCGCGATCCACCCCGCCGCCGCGCCTTCGGGGTAGGGATGCGGGATCGTCGCGGTGGTGGCGGCGATCTCGGGCGCGGAGGCGAAGCGCTGGATGGCGGGAGCATCGGCCGCGGTGAACGGGCGCAGGAGAAGGCGCGGCGTCGCGAGCGGTGGCGGGTTCATGCCAGCTCGCGCGTTCGCGCAAGGAGATGCGTCAGCAGGAAGCCGATGCGCTCGATCAGCCCCCCCGCCGCGCCATCGGCGGAGAGCTTGCGGATCGCCCAGTGGAACGGCGCGATCACACACCCGGTCGGGCGATCAACCAGGGTCGATTCCCAATAGGGCCAATCGGCGACCCACTGCAGCGTCGGCCGCGCCGCGCGCAACGCCTCACCGAGGACGGCGCCCAGCTCACAGGTGGTGACGAGCAGCGAGTTGCCGAAGTCCGCCGGGTCGGAGGAGCGGATCAGCTCGAGGACTGCCGGCGGATCAAACGCGGCGTCGAGCGCTGCGAGCCCCTCGTGCGTCAGCACATCGAACGGCGCGCAGAGCTGCTTCCAGTCGCTGCGCGCCGCCACGACCATGCGAGCGACCTGGTCGGCCACCTTGGTCCGTCGCTCCTCCGCCAGTGGCGACAGCTCCACCGCCGCAACGCCGCGCAGCGGTGCGAGCTCCAGCAGATCGGGCCGCGCCGCCACGAAGCCGCGTCGCTCCCGATCGGAAGGCTTCAGCCAGCGATCGAAGAAGCGCAGGTAGACGGCGTCGGCGTCGGGGAGAACCGGAGGATCGGGAAGCTGGGAGAAGTCGGCCATGCCCGACCCATTGTGGCCGAAGTCGTTGCATCGCGTACGACACCTTGCGTGTCGATCCGACGTACCGATCCGGGGATCCTACGCCGATGTTTTCCGCACACGGTGGCGTCCCGTTGCCGGCTCGCAACTCCCTCCGGCCGCCGATCACGTGTCGCGCTTTGGCAACTGGATCGCGATCTCGCGGCCGTCCGCCTCGACGTCGTCGAGCGTCAGGTCAGCGGCGCCCGTTGGCGGCGATGCAGGCGATTCGTGCGGTGTGGCGCGAAGCTCGACGCGGAGCCGCCCTTCCGCGGGGACGAGAAGCTCGAACCGACCGGCATCGTCGGCTTGACCGCCGGCAACGAACTCCTGATCGGAGTCGAACACGGAGAGCCCCGCACCCGCAACCGCAGCGCCTTTCGCAGTGGTCACCGAGCCGACGAGCAGCGAGCCGTCTCTCATGACGATCGTCAGATCGGTGCGACCTGCGGCGATGCTGTCCAATGTCGTCTTCACGAAACGACGCGGGCTCTTCGTCTGCCTTCCCGGAACCTGCGCGACCACGCGGTAGCTCCCGGGCGCGAGCCCCGACACGCGGAAGCTTCCATCCGGCTTTGCGAGCTGCTGGACGGGCGCGGAGCTCCCGGTCGCGTCCGAGTAGATCGAGACCCACACCCGGTCGACGGGCCCGCCCGCGCGATCGACGACGCGACCCGCGATCGCGAGCCCCGCGGCCATGCGCAGCTCGATCCCTTCGATGAGGTCGCCAGCGCGAACCGTGAGTGACAACACAGCCCTGCCGCCTTGGTCGCGCACACGGGCCGCCGCGATCCAGCGGCCCGCGGCGACCGTCGCGAACCCGAAGCTTCCGTCGCTTCGCGACCGGGTTTCGTGGTTGCGAGCGTCCGCGAGGAACGGCGCACCGGTGCGCGAGTGACCATCCGCGGCCGGCACTTCCGGATCGCAGTCGGGCTCGAGCAACACGTGAGCGTTCGCCACTGGTTTCCCCGCTTCATCGAGGACGCGACCGGCAACGAGCGCTCCCTCCTCGACGACGAGGTCGCCGAGCTCGAGATCCGCAGATGCCGCGGCGCTGCCGCGGAGCAACCGCTCGACGCCGGCGTTCGCTTCGTGACGCACCAAGAGCGTCTGATCGACGCGCGGATCGACTTCCTCCAGCGCGAAGGTGCCGTCGGCCGCCGAGCGCGTCGCGACACACTCGTTCGCCGGGCTGAACCGGGTGGCATCGGTCCGCTCGACCATCGGGAACAGCGCGACCACCGCATCGGCGACTGGTCTGCCATCCGCCGCCACCACGAGGCGACCACGGATCGTGTGGCCGCGCGCCAGCCGCAGCTCGACGACTGCCGGTGGAGCTGACGGAACGGGCACGCTGACCTGCCGGCAACCGTAGCCCCTGGCTCGCAAGAAAAAGGGCGGCGGGCCTCCCCACGTCAAGCGCGTCTGAAGGCGGAAGCGTCCCGCGGCATCGGTCACCGCGACAGGAATGTCACCGCCAAGGTCGCCCTCGCCGTAGAGCGTCGCCTGCGCGAGGGGTTGCCCGGTCGCGTCGTCGACGACGCGCCCCTCGACCGCGAGCTCATCACCGATCAGCAGCTCGATCTCGGTGGTCTCACCACTACGGAGCTCGGCAACGACCGGAGTCGCGAGGTCCCCGGCGGAAGTGATGGCCAGCACGTCCACCGGCTCGGAAGGGAGGCCGTCGAGCTCGAAGTGGCCGAAGCGATCGGTCGCGGTGCGCTGCTCGATCTCGACGCTGGCGCCGCCGACGGTGCGCGCGACCACGGTGGCCCCTTCAATGGGGTTGCCACGGGGGCGACGCACCACTCCGGCCAGGCGCGCGAACGGCCAGATCGTCACACGGACCTCGGCATCTCCGGCGCGGATGCCGGATAACGCGCCGCGGAGATCGGGTTGTGCGCGAGCCTCGATGGTGAAGGCGGCGCCACGCGGTACGGCGGCGAACTCGAAGGAGCCGTCGGCGGCGCTCACCGCCTCGAGGCGCCGCTCGGGCAACTCGTCGGCGACCGCCGCGTGCGAGTGCAGGTGTAGATCGCTGCCGACGAGGCGAACGAGCGCGACGCGCGCGCCGCCGAACAGGGCTCCCGTCGGGCCATGCACTGTCCCGCGGATGGCGGCGAATCGCCGAGGATCGTCAGCCGCAGGCAGCGCAGGTTCCGTTGCCAGCGGCTGCCCGACGCGCGTCGCGACCGGCGTCATCGCGAGCGGTGCACCAGGCTCCGCACTCGCAGGAGCCGTCGTCGACGCGACCGACCGGGTCGGCGGCGAGGAGTCCCTCGCCGGCAGCGGCGCACGTCGCATCCACCATTCGTTGGCGCCCCAAGCCAGCAGCGCACCGGCGATCACGAGCATCGCCACCACTTTCAGCTTCGCACCCATGACGAGCACTCCTGCTACGGATCCCGCGACCGCGACGGGTGTCCCGTGCCACGTTGCGTGTGGCGTTGTGTGTGGCGTTGTGTGTGGCATCGCGCGCTGCGCTGCGTCGGGCATCGCCTGCGGCATCGCCCGCGGCCCGGCGAGAACGACCAGTGCCCCGGCCGCGTTGTCACCCCACTCGCCGTGCAACTTCTCCCGCAGTTGGACGAGCGCCCGTCGCAGCCGTGTTTTGACGGTCGCGAGCGGGACGCCGAGCTCGTCGGCGATGCGTTGCGGCTCCTGTCCGTCAAACCAGCGGCGGATCACGACGTCGCGATAGGGCGGCGCCAGTGTTTCGATCGCGGCCACCACCGCGCGGTGCAGCGCGAGCCGCTCCACGACCGCGTCGGCGCCAGGTTGCGCCTCCGGTCGCGCCGCGGCGTGCTCGTGCGTGAGGCGGCGCCGCCGTCCGCGCGTGAGCTTCGACGCGAGGTTGCGGACCACCGCCGACCACCAGCCGCGCGACGGCGGCTCGCCGTCGGTCTCACGGCGCCATGCGGCAAGCGCGGCGTCCTGCAACACGTCGTCCGCGAGCGCGTGATCGCGCAGCAGCGACCGCGCGAGGCGGCGCATCCCGGCCAGCTCGCCGAGCCCCGATTCAAACGAAGGCGTCCTGAAGCCAGCCATCACACCGGCATCATCCCCGCCCATCACCGAACGGATTCGCCCACGGTGCTCGTAGCTTGTGCGAATCTTCACGACCCCTTCATCGAGCTACGCCAATCCTGAGGCACTCTTCGTCGAGGCCCAACTGGAGATCCGGACATGTCGCGCCTCTTCGCTCCCGTACTGCTCTCCGTCGTCACGTTGGTCGTCGCATTCGCGCCCTCACAAGAGAAGCCGGTCGACCCCGACTCCTTTCCGAAGTCGACGGTGGCGCTGGCCGACGGCCTCAGCTTCGCCGACCACCTCACCATCCGGGCGCCGAAGAACTTCCTGCGCGACTATCCGGCGCGCGTGGAGGGCGGCCTCGTCAACGCCGTGGTCGAGATCCCGGCCGGCGCGTGCGAGAAGTGGGAAGTGAAGATCGACGGCGTGATGCACTGGGACATGAAGGATGGCAAGCCGCGGCACCTGAAATATCTCGGCTACCCGTGCAACTATGGGATGGTCCCGCGCACGCTGCTCGGCAAGGAGCTCGGCGGCGACGGCGATCCGCTCGACATGCTCGTGCTCGGCCCGTCGCTGCCGCGCGGCACGGTGCAGGCGGTGCAAGTGATCGGCTCGATCAAGCTCATCGACGCGGGGGACAAGGACGACAAGTTGATCGCGGTGCCGGTCGGCTCGTCTCTCGCGAAAGCCGCATCGGTGGCGCAGCTCGACGAGCTCTTCCCGGGAATCACGGTCATCCTGAAGAGCTGGTTCGAAAACTACAAAGGCAAGGGTGCGTTGCAGTGCCAGGGCTTCGGTGACAAGGAAGCGGCCGAGGCGCTGATCACCGCAGCCGCCGGCTCCTTCGCGAAGGCGGAGAGTGCCACGAAGCCGGGTGGCAAGTAGACGAGCGGGGGCGACGAACTGCGACGGACCGATCCGCCGGAAGCTCAGCGGTACGGGTTTCTCGGGTGCTTTACCCACGGTAGTTGCAGGCCGCCGAGCCCGTCCGCCAGCCGCGTGCGGCAGAGCGCGATCTGCGTCAGCACCGTGAAGTCGGCAGTCAAGCTCGCAGCGCGTAGCAGTGCTGCATCGAGCCCGGCGACCGCTTCCGACTCTGACAAATAGTCACAACGCACCGACGGCGATGCCTGGAAACCGGCATCCGCACCGCCGTCGGCAGTGAGATCGTCTTGATCGACACCATCGCCGGAGACGCCGATCGCCCCGACCATCACCCCTTGCTTGTAGAGCGGGACGCCGCCAGGGAAGACCGTGATGCCATTGCGAAGCTGCCCGCCGATCGGATCGCCGGCGATGGTCAGCGCATCCTGAAGTCCACGCAGTGCACCCGGTCCGGTGCCGTCGATTCCCGGCGGATAGAGACCCTGTGAAAGGAAGCCGATCGCGCGCGTGGTGTAGCCACGGTCGTCGTCACTGAAGAAGGCGGCGGTGCGCGCCTTCTGGATCGCGACGTCGAACGAAAAGAGTGTGGCATCGGGAGTCCGAAATGCACCAAGGATGTTGCCGGCGCGGTCGACGACGGCGATGAAACACTGCATCGCGGTGCCGAGCGGACGACGGATCGCGGCGCGGATCCGCTGCGAGCGCTCGGCGGCGGACGCGACGATCGCGGTCACGTCGGAAACCGTGAGCGTCACGGGGTCGGCGAGCGGGCTCGCGACGATCGGGAAACGGAGCTCACCGGTGACACCACCGAGCATCGCCGTCGGAAACAGGGCGGGCATCGGGCTCGCGCGGGTCGCGAAGCCCGGCTCGACCGCGCCAGGCAGCGCCAGGAACGCGAGCGTCGCGCCGTCGGCGACTGGATCCGCATCGGTGAACGGCAAGCGAATGCCGTCGAGCAGGAGCTCCGTCGCGCGCACGGCATCTGGCGCCGCGAACCCCGTGCTCGCCGCGACGGCGATGCGCTCGAGCTCGGTCGGATCGACGCCATCGCCGCTCACGCCGACCCCGCCGGCCGCGGAGCCGCTCTTGAACAGTGGCACGCCGCCGCCGCCCGCGACCGTCAGCCCGGTGATCCCTTCGCCGACCGGAGTGCCGCCGCTGTCACGCGCGATCGGGTTGCCGTCGGTCGTAAGCGCGAGGCCGCCGAGCTCGTCGCTCGCCACGCGACTGCTGAATTGGACGCCATAGAGCGGACCGCCCGGCGTGTTGGCAGTCGGCGGCGGGAAGTGGTCCTGGATGATGAACTCGGCGGTGCGCGTGGTGAAAGCGTCCTGGTCGCTCGCGAAGTAGGCAGCGGTGCCGGCCGCCGAGATCGCGTCGTCCTCGTCGGCGGTCGAGCCGCTCATGCGGAAGACGCCGAGGACGTTGCCCTCGCGATCGTTGACGGCAACGGTGACGACGACGCCGCGCGCGAGCGCCTGCGTCACGGCCTGCGCGATCACGAGCTCGACCTCGGCTTGCGTGAGCGGGACGAGCGTCGTGGCGCCGCTCCCGGCCTCGCCGGTGTTGCCGACACGGCTGCAGGCCGCGAACGCAATCGTTGAGGCGAGAACGAGCAGGCGCATGCGCCGGACATTAAGCCGCGCTGCCGCCGTCGCTATCGTCGGCCGACCATGCATCCGCGCGCGCGCAGCTTCGTCGTGGTGTTGGCCTTCGCCGCCGACGCGCGCGCGCAACAGGGCGATCCCGTCCCTCCCGTCGACTTCCTTCCGGTTCCCGATCGCTGGCGCATCGACTTCGAGAGCTGGGACCGCTACGCGCACGCAAGCCCCTACGACCAAGGTGACGAGGAGTACCCGTTCACCACCGATCAGTGGTGGAATCCCTATCGCCGCAATGTCCTGAAGGGCGACTACCCACTCTTCGGCCAGGAGTGGTTCCTGGCGCTGACCGTGACGAGCGACACGCTGGTCGAGCAGCGCCGCCTTCCGACATCCAGCGGCGTCTCGACCGCCAGCCCCGGCTCCGATCCCTTCTTCGGCAACGGCGAGCAGCTTTTCGCGGCGGAGAACCTGCTGGTGTCGTTCGAGCTCTTCCGCGGCGACGCCGCCTACCGCCCGCGCGACGTCGAGTTCCGCGTGACGCCGGTCTTCAACCGCAACTACCTGCGGCTTCACGAGAACAACAACACGGCGATCAACCCGCGCGCAGGCGACACTCGCAACGACCGCTTCCTGGCGCTGCAAGAGGCGTTCGTCGAAGTCCACCTCGCCGACACCTCGCCCAACTACGACTTCGTTTCGACACGCGTCGGCGTGCAGGGCTTCACCAGCGACTTCCGTGGTTTCATCTTCAGCGACAACGAGCCGGGCCTGCGCCTCTTCGGCACCGCTCGCAGCAACCGCGATCAGTGGAATCTCGCCTGGTTCGACTTCGCCGAGAAGGACACCAACAGCGGGTTGGTCGACCTCTCCGACGGGCGCGAGCAGCGGCTGCTCATCGCCAACTACTACCTGCAGGATTGCCTGGCACCCGGCTGGACGCACCAGCTCTCGCTCCACTGGAACCAGGATCGCGGCGGCGTCTTCGAGGACGACAACGGTTTCCCGGCGCGGCCCGCACGCATCGGCAGCGCGGAAGACCACGATCTCGACACGGTCTACATCGGCTGGGCGAGCGAGGGCCACGTCGGCTGGCTCAACATCAGCCACGCGCTCTATGAGGTCGTCGGCCGCGACGAGCTGAACCCCATCGCCGGCCGCCGCACACGGATCAACGCGCAGACGGCCGCGCTCGAGCTGTCGCGCGACTTCGACTGGCTGCGGCCGAAAGGCTCGCTCTTCTGGGCGAGCGGCGACTCCGATCCGACCGACTCCACCGCGACCGGCTTCGACTCGGTCTTCGACAACGTCCAGTTCGTGGGCGGCCCGTTCAGCTTCTGGAACCGCCAAGGAATCCCGCTCACGGGAACCGCAGTCACGCTGGTCGATCGGCTCTCGCTACTGCCCCACTTGCGGACCTCGAAGCTGCACGACGCCGCGAACCACGTGAACCCGGGGCTCCTGATCGTGAACGGCGGCCTCGAGGCGAAGGTCACACAGGAGGTGAAGCTCGAAGTCAACGCAAGCTGGCTGCGCTTCGATCGGACCGACGTGTTGCAGCTCGTGTTGAATGACGACCGGATCCGGCCGGAGATCGGCTGGGATCTTTCGCTCGGAGTGCAGGTGCGGCCGTGGTTGATCGACAACGTGATCCTCACCGCGGGTGGCGCGTGGCTCCTTCCGGCCGGTGGCTTTCGCGATCTCTACGGCGGGCAGACGCTCCACTCGGCGTTCCTGGCGATGACGTTCACGTGGTGAACCAGCGACACAACTCACGAGTTGCGGCGCGCCTCATCGCGGCCGCGTGTGCGCTCGCGGTGGGCGCGCAGGCGATCGCACAAACTGCGGCCGTGCCAACACCGCCCGCTCGCGTCGACTTCAATCGCGAGATTCGGCCGCTCCTCGCCGACCACTGTTTCCGCTGTCACGGACCGGACGAGACGGCGCGTCGCTCGATGCTGCGCCTCGACGTGCGCGAGGTGGCGGTGCAACCGGCGAAGTCGGGCGAGCGGGCGATCGTGCCGGGTGAGCCGTCCGCGAGCGAACTCGTCCGCCGCATCACGAGCGACGATGAGCGCGAGCGCATGCCGCCGAAGAGCAGCGGCAAGACGCTCAGCGTGGCGCAGCGCGAGCTGCTCACCCGCTGGATCGAGCAGGGGGCGGACTACCAGGTGCACTGGGCGTTCGTGGCGCCACAACGGCCGCCGCTGCCAAGCGCGGCAGCGTGGGCTCGCAACCCGATCGACTGCTTCGTCATTGCGCGTCTGCAACAAGAAGGGCTCGCCCCCTCGCCCGAAGCCGAACGCACCACGCTGCTGCGCCGCGTGACACTCGACCTCATCGGCTTGCCGCCGACCCTCGACGAGATCTCCGCCTTCCTGGCCGACGACGCGCCGGACGCCTTCGAGAAGGTCATCGATCGGCTGCTCGCGAGCCCTCACTACGGCGAGCGGATGGTGCTGCCGTGGCTCGACGCGGCGCGCTATGCCGACAGCAACGGTTTCCAACAAGAAGGGGACACCCACCAGTACGTCTGGCGTGACTGGCTGGTGCGGGCGCTCAACGAGAATCGGCCGTTCGATCAGCTCGCGACCGAGATGCTCGCGGGCGATCTCCTGCCCGATGCCACACTCGAGCAGCGCGTCGCCACCGGCTTCAACCGCTGTCACTTGTTGAACGGTGAAGGCGGCGCGATCGCCGAAGAGCAGCGCAATGTCATCGTCTTCGACCGCGTGGAGGTCACGGCGACGACCTTCCTCGCACTGACGGCCGGCTGCGCCCAGTGTCACGATCACAAGTACGACCCGATCACCCAGCGCGACTACTACCAGCTCTTCGCCCTCTTCAATCAGGTGCCGGAGAGCGGCGTGCCACCGGGCGGCGGGCAGTATCGGATCGCCGATCCGTGGATCTATGCGGGAGATGCCGAGCAGAACTCGCAAATGGCCGAGCTGGAACGCGAGGCGGCGGCGCCGGAGGCCGACCCGATCGCGCTCGGACCGTGGGAGCTGCGCGAACCGATTCCGGCGGCGAGCTTCGACGCGGCCTACGACACCGATGTTGACGTCGGCGTCGGCGCCGCGCCGACCTGGACACCCCACATCGAGTGGGAGGACGGCGCGCCGCACGCCCTGAGCGGCGACAACACCGCCTTCTACCTGCGCCGCACTTTGCACGCGGCGCGCGCGACGCCGCTCGATCTCGGGCTCGGCAGTGACGATGCACTGAAGCTGTGGCTCGATGGAGAGCTGCTGCTCGCCCACAAGATCACGCGCGGCGTCCTTCCAGACCAGGAGCAGGTGAGCACGACACTCAGCGCGGGCGATCACGTGGTGCTGCTGAAGATCGTGAACGGCGGCGGTCCCGGCGGCTTCTGGTTCCGCGCGCGATCCAACCACGCACTCCGCGATCTCGAAGCGCTGCGTGCGCAACTACCGCGCGTGATGGTGATGTCGGATGCGCAACCGCGCGTGACTCATCGGCTCGAACGCGGCAACTACGAGACGCCACACGAAGAGGTCGCGCCCGGTCCGCCCGCGTTCCTGCCGCCGTTGCCCGATGGCGCACCGCCCAATCGGCTCGGCTTCGCGCAGTGGCTGTTCCGGCCCGACCACCCACTCACGGCGCGGGTGCAGGTGAATCGCGCCTGGCAGCTCTTCTTCGCGACCGGGCTCGTGAAGACGTCGGAGAACTTCGGCGTGCAGGGCGAGGCGCCGAGCCATCCCGAGCTGCTCGATTGGCTCGCCGTCGAGCTGCGCGAGAGTGGCTGGGACCTGAAGCGGCTCCATCGATTGATCGTCACGAGTGCGACCTATCGCCAGTCGTCGCGGGTGACGCCGCTGTTGCGCGAGTGCGATCCGGAGAACCGGCTGCTCGCACGCGGTCCGCGCTTCCGGCTGCCATCGCTGCTGCTGCGCGACGTCGCGCTGGCGGCGAGCGGGCTGCTCGATCCGCGGATCGGCGGCGCACCGGTCTATCCCTATCAGCCGGCCGACATCTGGGAGAGCCTCGCGATCACCAAGGAGCGCGACTTCGCCTATCCCCAATCGAGCGGTGGCGATCTCTTCCGCCGCAGCCTCTACACCTTCTGGCGACGGACCGTCGGACCGGGAAACATGTTCGACGCCTCGGCGCGCCAGAGCTGCAAAGTGCGCCAGTCCATCACCTCGACGCCACTCCACGCGTTGACGATGCTGAACGATCCGACCTGGGTCGAAGCGGGACGCGCGTTGGCGGAGCGGGTGATGGTGCAAGAACACCACACACTCGGGGAGGGCGGCGTCGAAGTACCGACCGTTGACGCGCGCCTCGCGCTCGCCTTCCGACGGATTTGCGCGCGGTCGCCGGCCGCCGAGGAGCTCGCGATCTTGCGCCGCAGCTTCGAACGGGCGCTCGCCACCTTCCGCGCCGATCCCGACGCGGCGCGGCGCTATCTCGCGATCGGGGCCAGTCCGCGCGACGCTTCGCTCGACGCTGCCGAGCATGCCGCGTATGCGACGGTCTGCCTCTCGATCTTGAACCTCGACGAAGCGCTGACCTGCGAATGATCCGGCCCATGACACCACGCGAGAACCACCACATGCAGCCACTCACTCGCCGTCAGTTCTTTGGGCGTGCTGCCGGTGGCCTCTGCGGTGGCCTCGGCGGTGGCCTCTGCAGTGGCATCGGCGTCGCGGCGCTTGCGAGCCTGCTAGCCGAAGAGGCACGTGGCGCACAGGAGCTCACCGTCTCGAAAAGCGGCGCGCGCGTCGGTGCACCCCACTTCGCGGCGAAGGCGAAGCGCGTCGTCGTCCTATGGCAGGGCGGCGCGCCGTCGCACGTCGACCTTTTCGATCCGAAGCCCGGGCTCGAATCCATGCGACTCCAGGAGCTTCCCGAATCGGTGCGCGCCGGTGCTCGGCTCTCGACGATGACGTCGGGGCAGGGCAAGCACCCGATCCTGCCGGCGCTCCGGCCCTTCCGCCGCTACGGCGAGTGTGGCATGCAGCTCTCGGAGATGATCCCCCACATCGGCTCGATCGCCGACCGCCTCTGCCTGGTCCGCTCGCTCCACACCGAGGCGGTGAACCACGCGCCGGGCGTCACGCTCTTCCTCACCGGCAGCCAGATTCCGGGGCGACCGAGCTTCGGCGCGTGGACGTCGTATGGACTCGGCAGCCTGTGCAGTGACCTGCCGGCCTATGTGGTGATGACGTCGTCCGACACCGACAAGACCTGCGGCCAGCTCTTCTACGACTACTACTGGGGCAGTGGCTTCCTGCCGTCGAAGCACCAGGGTGTGCGTTTCCGCGGTGAGGGCGAGCCGATCCTCTACCTCGACACGCCAGACGGCCTCTCGCGCGAGCTGCGCCGCGGTGAACTCGACGATCTCGCGGAGCTGAACGCCCGCCACTTCGCCGCGAGCGGCGACCCGGAGATCGAGACGCGCATCGCGCAGTACGAGCTCGCCTATCGCATGCAGACGAGCGTGCCCGATCTGCTCGATCTACGCAACGAGCCGGAGTCGGTGCTCGCGATGTATGGGCCCGACGTGCAGCGCAAGGGCTCGTATGCACGCAACTGTCTGCTCGCGCGGCGATTGTTGGAGCGCGGGGTGCGCTTCGTCCAGTTGATGCACGCCGGCTGGGACCAGCACATGAACCTCAGCACGCAGCTCGCCGTGCAGTGCAAGGACACCGATCAACCCTCCGCCGCGCTCGTCCTCGATCTCGAGCAACGCGGCCTGCTCGACGACACGATCGTGCTTTGGGGCGGCGAGTTCGGCCGGACCGTCTTCGTGCAGGGCGACATCAACAACCCGAGCGGCCACGGCCGCGACCATCTCGGCACCTGTTTCTCGATGTGGCTCGCCGGCGGCGGTTTCCGCGGCGGCACCACCTACGGCGAGACCGACGACTTCGCCTACCACGTCGCCCGCGACCCGGTCCACGTCCACGACCTGCAGGCGACCCTGCTACAGCAGCTCGGCTTCGACCACCGCCGCCTGACCTACCGCTACCAGGGCCGCGACTTCCGCCTGACCGACGTGCACGGCGAGGTCGTGCAGCCGCTCGTCACTTGATCAGTGCGCAAGCGTGATGTGCTTCACGGTGACCGGAGTCGGCTCGGCAGCGCCCTCGGTGGCGAGCCAGACACGGTCCATACCGACGTTCTTGAAGGTCTGAACCGTGCCGGAGCCGGGCCAACGGATGGTGAGCTGGCGCAGCTCGGTCGCGTCGCCAAGGCCGATCTCCTGCTGGAACGAGGCCGAGCCGAAGCTGCCGCCCGTGCCACCGACCAGGTGGATCGAGCGCTCGCCCGCCGGCGTCATCACGTCGACGCGAATGCGCGCCCCGATGCCGGCGCGATTGGCCTTCACGCCGTGAAGCTGCAGGGTGATCCAATGGTTGCTGTTGCCGGGATTCTCGTAGAGCGCGTCGGGGGCCGTGTCGCCGGGGTATTGCCCGCCCATCTCGGCGAAAACGTCCTGATCGCCGTCGTTGTCGAAGTCGGCAAACGTGATCCCGTGCCCCTTCTGGAGGTGACCGAAGCCGCCGGCCGTCGTCACGTCCTGGAAGCGCTTGCCGTGATCGTTACGGAACATCTTGTTGGGGATGAGCGCGCGATAGCTCGGATTCCCGGTGCCGAGATAGACGTCGAGCCAACCGTCATTGTCGAGATCGCCGTAGTTCGACCCCATGACGAGGATCGCGCGGTCGAGGCCGAGCTCGGGCGCAACGTCATGGAAATGGCCGTCGCCATCGTTGTGGTAGAGGACCGGTCGATCGCTCTCCGTCGGGAGGCCGAACATGAGCTTGCCGACGTCGTCGGGAGTCTTGCCGAACCCGGCGTTGGGGGCCGCGAAGAGGTCGAGCCGACCGTCGTTGTCGTAGTCGAAGAACCAACAGGCGAAGCTCATCCGCGGGCGTCCGATGCCGGCGGTCGCGGAGACGTCGCGAAAG
>CAYRQC010000507.1:0-3066 GCA_964426265.1 uncultured Phycisphaerales bacterium
CGGTGGCCGTCGTCGGGTCGGCATCGGCGGCGGCGGCGAGAGCGATCTCGCGGCGTCCCTCCGACAGAGCCACCGCGGCGGCGATCTGCCGGCCGGCCGGGGTCACTCCGTCGCGCAGGGCGCGCGCTTCGATGCGGCGCAGCGCGAGACGATCGTTGCGCTGGCTGGCGACCTCGATCGCAAGCAACGCGATGTCGACGTCCTGCGGATACTGGTCGAACAGCAGTGCGAGCGCCGCGTCCGCGTCATCGACGCGTCCATCCGCGAGATCGTGGCGGGCGAGCAGCAGCCGGAAGTCGGCGATCTCCGGATGCGCCTTCGCGAGTCCGAAGAGGAGCAGGTAGGCCTGGGCGCGGTCGCCCGCTGCCACCAGCACGCGATAGACCGCGAGTGCGAGGCACGGCTCGGCCGCGAGCTCCGCCAGGAGCGCGCTGCCCGCCGTCTCGAGCGCTCCGACCGGCAGCGCCTGGTTGTTGCGCCGCTTGCCGGCCGCGAGCTTCGCGAGCTTCTGCATCTCCGGGTCGCTCGCGATGGTCGTCGCGTAGACGCGGCGGATGCGCACGGCCTGCTCCGCCACCACCTGGTCGAGCGGCGGCGCGCGGCCGCGCAGTGCGCGCCAGTCGCCTTCCCAGCGTTCGAGCGCATGCCCCGCGTCGCGGTCGAGCGCGAGGAGGGAGAAGTCGTCGGCGACCACATCGGCGAGGTGGTCGCGCAGCGGCCGCAGCAGGTCGGTTCGTTGCCGCAGCAGCGTCGCCGGGTCGGCCGCACCGTCGGCCGCGAGGCTCAACATGCGGGCGGCCAGCTCCGGTTGGCCGCAGTTGGCGAGTCCTTCGGCGAGCGATCGCAGGATGAACTGCTTCTGGTCGTCGTCGCGCAGCTGCCAGTGGCGGCCGTTGCTGTCGATCAACAGCTTCGCGGCGCGCTCGAGCGGTGCGACGCAGCCGGCGCGGTCACCCGACAGGAACTTCGCATAGCCCGAGAACGAGTTGAGCAGCAGGTTGGTCGGCGCGATGGACTGGAACCACTCGAGCGCGGTCGTCGCATCCTTCGCGTGACGGGCGCGGAGCTGCTCCTCGAGCGCGAGCAGCTGCGAGCGCTGCACCGCCTCCTGTGCGCGGCGAAACTCGGCGTCATCGTCGTCCTTCTTCGCCGCGTTGCCGCGCTCGAGCCAGAGGTTGCGCAGGGCGGCGAAGGCCGCCGTCGCCTCGTCGGGGAGCGCCAGCTCGTGCATCCCGTTCGCGAGCGTCGTCCGGATGCGGATCAGCTCGTCGCCCTGCCGGGTGGCCGGCAGCCGACTCATGATCTCGGCGGTTCGGCGCAGCTCGTAGAAGCGCCCTGCGTGCAGGTGCATCTCGAGGCGCACCTGGCCGAAGGTCGGATCGAGGTCGGGAAACTGCTCGAAAGCGGCGAGCTGCTCATCCGCCTTCGCAAACTCGGCGCGTGCATCGAGCAGCAGCCGGAACGCCTCATCCTGGTCGGCGGTGCGCCACGGCGGCGCGAGCAGCTGCCGTTCGATCTCGGTGCGGGTCGGCGGCTTCGCGGCATTCGACGAGTAGCGCTCGAGCGCGTGCTCGAGCTCGTGCTGGCGACCGCGTTGGACGCGCTTCTCGAGCCGCTTCTCGGCGTCCTCGAGCAGTGCGCGCGAGACGCGGTAGTGGGCGCAACCGGCGGCGAATGCGAAGTAGCGCGCCTTCTCCGGGAAGTTGAGCGCGGCCTCCTCGAGCTCGAGTGCCGCCTGGGCATGGTGGTCGAGCTGGATCAACGCGCGTGCGACGCGCTCCCACGCGAGCGGCTCGCTCGGCTCGAGCGCCTTCGCCTCCCGGAAATCGACCAGCGCGTGCTCGGGCCGCTGGTGGACCAGGTTGCACTCGCCGCGGCGCGTCAGCAGGGCGAAGCGGCGCGCGCGGCCGTCGGCGCCATCCGCGGGGGTCTGCTCGAGTGCCTGATCGAGCGCCGCGAGCGCTCCCTCGACGTCGGCGGCATCCCAGTGCTTCTCGGCGCGGCTCGCATAGCTCGCAGCGTCGCGCGGCCGCGCTGCCAGGAGCCCGGCGCCCGCGAGCAGCCCGCCACCGATCGCGAGCAGGACGACGCTGCGGATCAACTTGCCCTTGCGTCGCCTCGCCATCGTCGCTCCGTGGCGTCCTTCCCGTCTGCTCGCCCCCGTGCAGCGCACTTATACGTAGCGCGGTGCGAGGCCCAATCCACCGGGGAAGATCGGCGCTGCTACGGGTCGCGACTTGAGACGCGATCGCCGCCATCGTCGAGCACCACTGCCGGGAACGTCACCCGGAAGCGGACGCCGCTCGGCGCGAGCGGCTCGACGTCCAGGGTCGCTCGATGGCTGCGCAAGATGCCCCAAGCTGCGGCCAGGCCGAGTGTGCCGGGGCGACCGCTGCCTTGCACGTCGAAATAGGGGAGCAGCGCGTCGGCAGCGCGCGGCGGCAGACGCACGGTTGCCCGGCCACCGAGCGCAACCTCGACGCCGGCTGCCTGGGGGCCGACGGTGACTTCGATCGCGCCCGTGCCTTCGGAACCGGCGGCGAAGGTCGCCAGGTGGTGGAACGCGACGCCGAGTTGATCACGGTCGCCGAGCACCAGTGGCGAGCTGGCGGCTGCTTCCATCATCGCGGTGAGCGGCGGTTCGGCGACCCGCCAGCGATCGACGACCTCCTGCAAGAAGGGGACGAGATCGAGGAGCGCGCGTTGCGGCTTGCGGACGCGCACGAACCACTCGAGATCGCGGACGGTCTTCTCGATCCGTTTGGTGCCGGCCCACATCTTCTCGTAGCGCTGCTTCTGCTCCTCCGAGATCGTCGCGTCGCGCTGCAGGATCTGCAGGAAGGCGAGGATCGGCGTCAGTGGATTCAGGATCTCGTGCGCCAACCCCTTCAAGAAGGTCGAGAGCCCTTCGAGCGGGTCGTGGTCGCGCGTACGCTCCATCTCGCGCAGACCGGCGAGCCGCGCCCGCAGCACCCGTCGCAGCACCGACTCGCCTTCGTCGAGCTGGATCGGATCGAGCAACAGGGCGTCCGCCGAGAGCTCGAGCGCGCGACGCAGGAGCTGCGG
>CAYRQC010000508.1:0-6533 GCA_964426265.1 uncultured Phycisphaerales bacterium
CCGGCCTCCTCGATGGCATGTTCGAGCTGCCAACCTTCGAGCTGACCGACGACGAGACCCGCTCCGTGAACGCGATTCGCGCGGCGCTCGCCGCCCGGTTGCGGGAACGGTTCGGTATCACTGCCGAGGCCGGCGCCGAACTGCTCGTCCACCGACAAGTCATCTCCAACCGCAAGGTGACGATGCGGGCGCTCGAGGTCACACTTCGGGGCCGTGGCGCGAGCCGGGTCCGACCGCCAGCCGAATGGCGCACGCGGCCGGAGATCGAGGCGCTCGCCATCACGATGGCCACGCGAAAGATCCTCGCGGCCCTCGCCGCTCTTCCCGCCCGAGCCATCGCGGCGTCGCTCCGCGAGCCCCTCACGCGCCTTACGCTCGTCAATCCACTGCGAGCTCGACGACCCGCCGCGCCGCACGCCCGACCGCCGCGCTGAGCTCCTTGATCTTCCCGAAGAAGAGGTGGTCGGCGTTGGGCACGATCTCGACCGCCCGAAGATCACCGAACTGTGCCGCCAGCTCCGCCGCCGTTGACGTTCGCACCAGCCGATCGGCCCCCGCCAGGACGAGCGCCGCCGGAACCGCGACGCGCGGTGGCAGCTCGCCACCGTACTTCGCGAGCGCGAGCGGTGGCGCCACGCCGAGATAGGCCGTCGCACCGCCGCGCGCCGCACACTCGAGCGCCCGGATCGAGCCGAACGAAAAGCCCGCCGCGACCATCTGCGTCACCCGCGACCAGCGCGCGCGCACCATCGATACGACCGCCAAGTAGTCGTCGAGCTCCCCGCGTCCGCCGTCGTACTGCCCCTCGCTCTTCCCGACGCCGCGAAAGTCGAAGCGCACGACCGCCCCGCCGAGCCGCGCCAGCGCCCGCGCGCCGTGCACGACGACCGAGCTTTGCATGGTCCCGCCCTGCTGCGGATGGGGATGGCCGAAGACGGCGAGGAAGCGCGGCGCAGGATGGAGCCGCGCGTCGGGCAGCTCGAGCCGACCGTCGAGCCGGCCGCTCGGCCCAGCGATCGTGACCGCTTCCATTGTCGGGAGTTCATCCACGCTCATGCTCGCCCATGATCGCCCATGCTCGCTGATGATCGCCGATGGTCGCGGCTCCTCGCCCATTCGGGGAATTCGCCGGTTGAAAGCTGCCGCCGCCGTCACAGACTGAAGTTTTTGCCGGAAAGCGCCCGATCCCACCCCCCATGACCATCCGCGCCCACGAGTTCCAAGTCGCCCCGAAGATGCCCGAGCCGCTTCACCGGCTGCTCGAACTCGCGAGCAACCTCTGGTGGGGCTGGCACCCCGAGGCGGTCGACCTCTTCCAGCGCATCGATTCCGCCGGGTTCGCCCGCTGCGGAAGCAACCCGGTGCGCCTCCTCGGCGAGATCGACCCGCGCCGGCTGGAGGCGCTCGCCGAAGATGCCTCCTTCAAGGCGCACCACGACCGCGTGCTCGAGGCGTTCGACCACGACCTCCAACGGACCGCATGGTTCGAGCGCGAGTACCCCGACTTCAAGGGGCGCAAGATCGCCTACTTCTCGGCCGAGTTCGGCATCCACGAGTGCCTGCCGCTCTACTCGGGGGGCCTCGGCGTGCTCGCCGGTGACCTCTTGAAGTCGGCGAGCGACCTTGGCGTGCCGCTGATCGGTGTCGGCATCGCCTACCGCTTCGGCTACTTCCAGCAGCAGATCAACCACGACGGCTGGCAGACCGAGCTCTACCCCGAGAACGACTTCTCGCGCATGCCGATGGCGCTGGTGCGCGGCTTCGACGGCCACCCGCTGGTGATCGCGGTCCAGATGGGCGCACGCCAGGTGCGCGCCCAGGTCTGGAAGGTGCAGGTCGGCCGGCTGCCGCTCTATCTGCTCGACACCAACCTGCCGGAGAGCTCGGAGCAGGATCGCCGGATCACCGCGCGCCTCTACGACGGCGACAAGCGCGTCCGCCTCGAGCAGGAGATCCTGCTCGGCATCGGCGGCGTCCACGCACTGCACGGGCTCGGCATCGACGTCGACGCCTACCACATGAACGAAGGTCACACGACCTTCCTGACGCTCGAGCAGACGGCGCGACTGATGGAGCGGGAGCACCTCCCTTTCGAGGAGGCGCGCCATCTCGCGACCGCAGTCAACACCTTCACCACCCACACGCCAGTGCCGGCCGGCCACGACGAGTACGACCCGGAGTGGATCCGCGAGTACTTCGCGCCCTACGCACGGCGCCTGCGCATCAGCGACGCCGAGCTCGCCGCGCTCGGCCAGGCCGATCCGGGTGGCGCCAGCAAGAGCTTCGTGATGACGATCCTCGGGCTGCGCATGGCCAAGCACAAGAACGGCGTGAGCAAGCTGCACGGCGAGGTGTCGCGCGAGATGTGGCAAGGGCTCTGGCCGATGCTGCAGGCCGACGAGGTGCCGATCGCCCACGTCACCAACGGCGTCCACACTCAGAGCTGGCTCTCCGCCGAAATGCGCCGCCTCTACGACCGCTACTTCGCACCCGAATGGCTGGCGAACTCGGCACGCACGGCGACCTGGGAGAAGGTGCGCGAGATCCCCGACGCCTAGCTGTGGCGCAGCCGCAGCCGACTGCGCCAGCGGCTGGTGAACGAGGTGCGCGGCCGGCTGCTGCGCCAGGCGCAGCGCGGCGTCGTCTCGGCCGCGCAGCTCCACCGCGCCGAGCGGGCGCTCGACCCCGAAGTCTTGACGGTCGGCTTCTGCCGCCGCTTCGCGACCTACAAGCGGGCGACGCTCCTCTTCCGCGACCTCGACCGCCTGAAGCGCATCTGCCGCCACTCCGAACGGCCGATCCAGTTCGTCTTCGCCGGCAAGGCGCATCCGCTCGACGAGCCGGCCAAGAAGTACATCCGCGAGATCGTGCGCGAAAGCTGGGGCGACGATCTGCTCGGCCGCGTCGTCTTCGTCGAGAACTACGACATCGGGCTGGCGCGCATCCTGGTGCAGGGCGTCGACATCTGGCTCAACAACCCGCGGCGCCCCTACGAGGCGAGCGGCACCTCCGGCATGAAGGTCATCCTGAACGGCGGCCTCCACATGTCGATCCTCGACGGCTGGTGGTGCGAAGGGTGGCGCGGCGACAACGGCTGGGCGATCGGCAATGGCCACGCCGCCGCCGACCCCGAGATCCAGGACCAGCTCGACTCGCTGTCGGTCTACGACCTGCTCGAGCACGAGGTCTCGGCCGCCTTCTACGGCCGCGACCGCGACGGCGTCCCGGCACAGTGGTGCGCGATGATGAAGGCGTCGATCGGCGGCCTCTGCCGCGAGTTCTCGAGCGACCGCATGCTCGAGGAGTACGCCACCCGCTTCTACGCCTCGTCGCTGCGCGTGAAGAGCGAGCTCACCGGCGAGAACCGCGGCCGGATGCGGGCGCTGTGCGACTGGTGGAGCATGGTCAACCACCACTGGGAACGCGTCCGCATCGCCGAGGTGCGAGCCGACGTGAACTCGGTCCATCCACTCGGCGACCGCATGCCGGTGGAGATCACGGTCGACGCCGGGCCGATCGATCCGAGCCACCTCGTCGTCGAGGTGGTGCACGGCCCGACCGACGGCGACGGGCGCATCACCGAGGCGGTCGTCGCGGTCGCGAGCCACGTCGGCAGTGGCGACGGCGTGCAGCGCTACAGCGCGACGATCGCGTGCGGTCGCTCGGGGCGGCAAGGGCTCGCGGTGCGCGTCCGTCCGGGCCGACCCGGGTCCGAGTGGATCTTCGACCAGACGCTGGTCCGTTGGGGATGAGGCTGGCTCCTCAGTTGCGGATGGTGCCACGCAGTGTTGGTGGCGAACGACGATTCAATCATGATGGACGGTTCTGGTGGGCGACGCTGACGGGCAGCTCATCGCGTGGTGCGGAGCCCCGCACCGCGCTGCAATCGTGACGCAAACCGGGATGGAGGAAGAGCTCGATGTCGAAGAAGCTTGCGCGGATGGCGCTGGCGGCCTGTGCATCCGCGTTCCTGGCCGGCTGCTTCACGATGCGGCACACGGTCGGCCGCGGCCCGCAGAACACGCCGCACCTCATCAAGAATGAGACGCAGTGGTTCGCGCTCTGGGGAGTCGTGCCAGTCGGCGAGAACGTCGATTCGGCGGAGCTTGCGGGAAACACGCACGACTACCGCGTGACCACGAAGTTCACCGTCATCGACGTGATCCTCAGCGCGTTCACGAGCTTCGTCAGCTTCTATCGCCAAACGATCATCGTCGAGAAGTGACATGCGCCGCACCTCGCTCGTGGCCGCGCTGACCGTTGCAGCGCTCCTGCCGACCCTGACCGGCTGCTGGCCTCTCGCTCCGATCGTCGCGGCGGCAGCGGCGGCCGGTGGCGGCGGTGGCGGTGGCGGATCGGCCGTCGGCGTCGCGATCTCCGGCACGATCATCACCGACGCCACCGCCTTCTCGACGAGCGCCTCGACTGAGAGCCTCGACCGCGAGCCCAACGACACCCTCGGGCGCGCCTACCCTCTCGGAGTGGTCGACCCGAGCCACGCGCGTCATATCGGCGGCGCGACGGGCGTTCATGCCACCATGCACGTGCTCCGCGATGACGGCGCGAGCAACGACCAAGTGGCAACGGTCGTCTCCCACGAGCTCCTGCGCGGCGAGCCGCACTCCTTCCCGATCGGCGCCGACGCCGCCACCTCGCACCTCGCGCGCTGCGGCAACGAGCTGTTCGTCGTCGCGACCAACCGCGCCGGCGCAACGGAGCTGCGGGTGACGCCGCTCGACACCGGCTTCGTGAACCGCCGCGTGGCGCTCGCGCTGCCGATGGCTCCGGTGGGCGCCGCTGCCTGCCTCGATGCGCTCCTTGTGCTCGATGGCAGCGGCCTCACCTCGCGGGTCGTCGGCTTCGACACCGACGACGGCACGCCCTTGCTGATCCACGACCTCGGCCGAGCCGGGCTTGCCCACCTCGCGGCGGCGCCGGAACTGCTGACCGGGCGCGACCGCCTCTTCACGGCCGACTCGACGAGCGGAGAGCTCTTCGAGATCGGTCTCACGGCCCTTGGTGGCGACCGGCAGATCGGCGCGCTCAAGCGAATCCCGATCGCACCGCGCGCCGGCCTCGCGGCGCTCGGCTACGACGGCGCGCTGCTGCACGCGCTCGGCGCCGATGGAGTGCTCGCGTCGTACGACACGGCGACGTGGGCACTCGTCAGTGAAACGCCACTCGTCGCGGGCGCGCGCTCGCTCGTCGCCGAACTCGACCTCGATCTCGATTCCTGGCATTTGGAGGTGCCGGCGGGACAGACGCTGCGCGTCTCGCTCGCCATGCGTGGCGACGCGGGTGGCGACGCCGAGCTCTTCCTCGCCGCGATCGAGCGTGCAGCCGTCGGCGGCGACGACGCCGGCGAGCCCCGCCAGTTCCGCCGCGCGAGCGGCGCGGTCGATCGCACGGAGCTCACACTCACCGGGCGCAGCGATGGTCCGTTCGCCGGTCCAACCGGCTTCGACCTCTTCGTCGGTGCGTTGGCGGGCGCAGCGCACTACGAGCTCGCCCTCGGCTCGACTGCGCACCCGCCCGCGGCGGACGACGCGAACAACGCGGCTCCAGGGCAAGGGCAACGAACCTCACCGCTCGCGCCGTTCCTCGAGGACGACCTGCTCCGCAAGCTCACCCCACGTCGGCTCACCGCGCTCCATCACGACCCGCTCATGAGTGACTTCGTGCCGGGCCGCCTGCTGCTCGGCCGCACCGAGGGTGCCGCCGCGCTCGCACTCCCTGCTGCACCGCGCGGTTTGTCACTCGCGCGCGCAGCGCAGAACCCGGCCGGCTTTGATCTCGCCACCATCGCGACGACCCCCGACTGGGCCGGACCAGCGACCCACTCACTGCATGGTGTCGTGACTCGCCGCGCGCGCCACCGCGAACAAGCGCGCGCGCTGCTCGCCGCAATGGATGGGCTCGCCGGTGCTCCCGGCATCACCTGGCGCGAGCCCGACTACTTGGCTCACACGCTGTCGGGGTCACCCGACCTGCCCGACGATCCGGGCTATGCCTCGCTCCAAGCCTGGCACTACGAACTGCTCAATCTGCCGGCGGCCTGGAACATCGAGACGGGCTCGGCCAGCACCATCCTCGCGATCGTCGACACCGGAGTCCGCACCGACAACAGCGACCTCGTGCTGAACGTCGGCTCCCATGGCTACGACTTCGTCACCGGGTCGAACGCCGGCGACAGCGATGGCCGCGACAGCAACCCGTTCGACCAGGGCTCGTTCTCGAGCAACGAGCACCACGGTTCGCACTGCGCCGGAACGATGGGCGCGCAAGGCAACAACAACTTGCAGGGCACCGGCATCTGCTGGGATTGCGAGCTCATGCCCATTCGCGCCCTCGGCACGGACGGAATGGGCAACATCAGCGACATCGTCGACGCCATCCGCTACGCCGCGGGCCTCTCGAACGCCTCGGGGCTGGTGCCGCCGCAACGCGCCGCGGTGATCAACTTGAGCCTCGGGACCGACTCGTCGAGCACCTCGCTGCACGACGCCCTGATCGCGGCCGTCAACGCCGGCTGC
>CAYRQC010000509.1:0-4334 GCA_964426265.1 uncultured Phycisphaerales bacterium
CCAGCTGGCGCAGCTCAAGAACCGGCTCAAGGAACTCTTCATCAAGGCGTCGGCGACCAGCAGTGAGCCCGAGGGGGCGGCAGTGGGAGTTGCCAACCCCAAGTACGAGCTCGCGAAAGCGCAGCGCGATCTGCTCTACACCCAGCTCCAGGGCAAGAAGGCGCAGAAGCTCACTCTCGAAGCGGATCTCGCGAAGATCGACGAGACGCTGCGGACCCTCCCCGAGGTGTTGCGCGTCTACGACGGGCTGCGCGCCGACATCACCGCCAAGCGACAGATCGTCTACGAGCAGACCCTCGCCTTGCAGCCGCTGCGCAACCGGCGGACCGAGATGCAGCGCAAGGGCGAGGGCGAGATGCGGCCATTCGAGCAGCTCGAGAAACCGGTGCCTGCCGCGGCGCCGTCGGCCTTCCTCGGCACCATCGCCTTGGCCTTCTCGACGCTGCTTGGCGTCGGGATCGCGCTGCTGGTGGTGGTCGGCAAGGAGCTCCTGCGCTCGTCGATCCGGTCGCCCGAGCAGGCGCGCCGCACGCTGAAGCTCCCGATCCTCGGTGAGGTCGCGCCGATCCAGACGGTGCCCGAGCTGCGGCGGGCGCGCTTCCAGCGGTTGATCCAGGTGGCGGCTTCGCTGGTGCTGCTCGGCGGCATCGGGGCGATGATCTTCGTCTGTATCAAGTATCCGAACGACCTGCCGCGCGGGTTGGTCGAGTGGGCGATGGATCTGCGCGCGACGCTGTCGTGAGCCGGCTGCCATGCGCCTGCTCTACCTCGCGCACCGGGTGCCCGATCGCCCAGCCAAGGGCGACAAGATCCGCGCTTTCCACGAGCTTCGGGCGCTCGCGGCGCGCCACGAAGTGCACCTCTTCGCCTCCAGCGACGAGGACGACGTCGACCCGCACCCGGCCTGGGAGCACGAGGTGGCGAGCGCCACCATCGTCCCGATCGCGCCGCTGGCCGCTCGCTTGCGCGCCGTCGCCGCGCTGGCGACCGGCCGCTCGTTGACGGCCGCCCACTTCGCGGAGCCGGAGCTGAGGCGCCGCGTGGCGCAAGCGTGCCAGCAGCGCCGCTTCGATGGCGCGGTGGTCTACAGCGGCGCGGTCGATCCGCTGCTTGGCGGCCTGCGGCCCCGCGTGCTCGACCTGGTCGACGTCGATTCGGAGAAGTTCCGGCTCTACCACGAGCGTGGCACGGTGCGCGGGCTCGAGCGCATCGCCTGCGGGATCGAGGCGAAGCGGCTGCGCGCGCTCGAGCGGCGCGGCGTCGCCGATGCCGATCTCACGCTGGTCTGCACCGACGACGAGGCGGAGGCGCTGCGCTCGTTCGCGGCGCCGCGGCGGCTCGAGGTGGTGCGCAACGGCGTCGACCTCGCGGAGTTCGCCTTCGTTGGCAGCGCGGCGCGTGCCGCGGACGAGATCCTCTTCGTCGGTGCCCTCGACTACCGAGCCAACGTCGATGCGTGCGAGCAACTCGTGCGCGACGTGCTGCCGCGCGTTCGTCGCGAGATCCCGGCTGCGCGCGTGACGCTGGTGGGGCGGGCGCCCACGGCGGCGGTCCGCGCGCTTGCCGAGACTCCGGGCGTCGAGCTGCACGCCGACGTGCGCTCCGTCGCCCCCTTCGTGCAGCGGGCGACACTCGCGTTGCTGCCGTTCCGCGTGGCGCGCGGCATCCAGAACAAGGCGCTCGAGGCGCTCGCCGCCGGCCTTCCGCTGCTCGCGAGCCGCGAGACGGCGAAGGGGCTCGAGGGCGTCGAGGGGCGCGATTGGCTGGCGGGCGGCGATGCCGACGAGCTGGCGCGCCATGCGGTCACGCTGCTCCGCGATCGCGCGCTCCGCGAGCGGCTCGCGACCGCGGGCCGCACGCTGGTCGAGACGCGCTATGCATGGCCGTCGCTCCTCGCGCGCTTCGTCGAGCTGGTCGAGGATGTCGCGTCGCGTCGAGCGCAGCCTTGATCCGGCGTCACGTGTTGGTGGTGGCGTGGTGGTTTCCGCCGCTCTCCGGCGGCGGCGTCCATCGGCCGCTCCAGTTCGTCCGCCATCTCGTGCGACGCGGTCTGCGCGTGAGCGTGGTCACGGCGGTGCCGCGCGCGGGCGACCGGCTCGATGAGGAGCTGCTGGCCAGCGTGCCGGCCGAGGTCCGGATCGTGCGCGTGCCGCTGCTCGATCCGTTCCGCGCGTGGGGTTGGTTGAAGGGGTTGCGGGGTAGTGCGAACGGAGCGGTGGCGGAGCGCGCCGCCTCTCCGCCATCGGCGGGCGCTCGCGTACGCGTGTGCGATCTCCTCTCCGAGGCGATCGCGTTGCCCGATCGTTGGTTGCCCTGGATTCCGCTCGCCACCGCGCGCGCGGCGCTCGCGCTGCGCGGCGATGAGCCCGACCTCGTCTTCTCGACCAGCCCGCCGCACTCGATGCACCTCGTCGGTCGCGCGCTCGCCGGTCTCTTCGGTTGCCCGCTCGTCATCGACTTCCGCGATCCTTGGATGGGCAACCCGTTTCGCCGCTACGCGACGCCACTCCTGCGGCGGATCGATGCGGCGCTCGAGCAGCGCGTCGTGGAGGCGGCGGCCCAGGTGGTGCTGAACACCCCGGCGCTCGAGCGGCAGTTCAAGGCGCGCTACGACGGTTTCACGCGCGCGCGCACGATCCCGAACGGCTTCGATCCCGAGGCCTTCGCCCATCTACCGCCGCCGGCGGGCCGCGCGCCGGGCCAGCTCGTCGAGATCGCCCATTTCGGGCAGCTCTACGGGCTGCGCAGCGGGAAGTACCTGCTCGAAGCGCTCGCCGTGCTGAAGCGCGAGCGACCGGAGCTGTTGGCGAAGCTCCGGATCACCTTCATCGGGTCGATCGATCACGAGGCGGGCTTTCGTGCGCTCGCCTCGCAGCACGGAGTCGCCGAGGTGCTGTCGATTCCCGGAGCGCTCTCGCACGGCGCGTCGCTCGCCCGGCAACGCGAGAGCGACGTGCTCCTGCTCCTCGGCCCGGAGAACCGCGAGCCGGAGGTGCAGGTGCCGGGGAAGCTCTACGAATACTTCGCTGCCGAACGGCCGATCCTGACCCTTTCACGTCAGGGCGGCGCGATCGCCGAGATCCTCGAGCTGGCCAAGGTTCCGTACGAGCGCGCCGAGCCCGACGACCCGCTGGCGATCGCGTCGGCCATCGCGCGCGCCTGCGCCACGGCGGCCGACGGCGGTCGCACGGCCGCAGCGCGAGCGGGAACGGCAAAGTTCCGCTACGACCAACTCGGCGATCGCCTGCTCGACTGCTTTGCGGAGGCGTGGCGCTCGCGATCACCGGCACTGCCGGCGTCGGCGTAGGGTTCCAGAGTCATGTGCGGCATCACCGGCTTCTTCACCCGCGATCCCGCGGCCGCTCGCCGCGAGGACGAGCTGGTCGCGATGGGGGAGACGATCCGCCATCGCGGGCCGGACGCCCACGGCTCGGCGCTGCTGCGCGGGATCGGCTTGCACAGCCGCCGGCTCGCCATCCTCGACCTCACACCGGATGGCAACCAGCCGATGTACTCGCCGGACGGCTCGATCGCCGTCGTCTTCAACGGGGAGATCTTCAACTTCCAGGAGCTGCGTCGCGAGCAGGAGCAGCGCGGCATCCAGTTCCGTTCGCAGTCCGACACCGAGGTGCTCGTCTACCTCTACGAGCAGCATCGCGACCGCGGGCCGGAGAAGATGCTCGCGCGGCTGAACGGCTTCTTCGCGATCGCGATCCACGATCGTCGCAAGGATCGGCTGTTCCTGGCGCGCAATCGCGTCGGCGTGAAGCCGCTCTTCTACGCTGAGACGCCGCGCGGCCTGGTCTTCGGGTCGGAGCTCAAGACGCTGCTGGCCGAGGGGAGCCTGACGCGCGAGCTCGATCCGACCGCGCTGCTCGACTTCCTCTGTCTGCGCTACATCCCGGCCCCGAAGACGATCTATCGCGGCGCGCGCAAGCTCCCGGCCGGTCACTACCTCATCGCCGAGCGCGCCGACCCTGGAGCTCCGCTGCGCGTCACGGTCGAGCGCTACTGGGATCTGCCGCCGTTCGCGACGCGCCACGACGCGCCGGAAAAGCTCGCCGAGGAGCTCTGGGAGCTGCTGGTCGACTCGGTCCGGCTGCGGCTCATCTCCGACGTTCCGCTCGGCGCGTTCCTCTCCGGCGGGCTCGACTCCTCCGCGGTGGTCGCGGCGATGGCACAGCTCCGTGGCGGCAATGTCCACGCCGTCACCATCGGCTTCAAGGGCTCCGACCAGAGCGAGGTCGACCACGCCCGCGTGGTGGCGCAGGCACTCGAGATCGACCACGTCGTCCACGAGGTCGAACCGGCTGCGATCAGCCTGATCGACACGC
>CAYRQC010000510.1:0-3448 GCA_964426265.1 uncultured Phycisphaerales bacterium
CGTTCGCGCGGCGTGGGGAGCGGCTCGCCCTCTTCGCGGACGCCGTCGAGGAGCCGGCGCGCGTGACGCCCTGGGTGGCCGGTGCCGACGGGTCGCCGCGCCTGGTCCGCGTTGAGCTGGGGGTGGTCGCCGGGGACCAGCGCCGCTTCGAGCTGCGACCGACGCGAGCGGCGCCGCCGGCGGCGAGGCTGCGCGCAACAGAAGAGAACGCGACCGGGAAGCTTGGGCGTGCCGGTGACGACGGTGGCGTCGAGGCGCGGTTCGATCGAGTCGTCGTGCGGACGGCGTCGACGTCGATCGAGATTGATCTTGGCCGGATGGAGCTGGCCGACGATGGCGACCCACGCCGCGGGCGAACCCGCTCGCCGTTGCGTCTCATCGGTCCCGACGGGGCAGGAGCGAGCCTTGCATGGCGGTGGACCTTCGGCGACCGCGCGGATGAACTCGTCTCGCCAGAGCCATCGTTGTCGGCAGCCGTGCCATCGCAGGGGTATCCACAGGTCCAAGTCGACGTCGATCTCGACGTTGCACCGGACGGCGCGACGGCGGAGCTGCTCCTGCGGTTCTGTGCCCCACGCGACCTGTTGCTGCGGAGCTGGACGCTCGGCGGCCGACTCCACGGTGAGAGCGCCGAGCTGACGCGCGGCGGCGCGCCGCTCCCCGCTGGTCCGCGCGGGCGGCGCGAGGCGGTAGCGTCGCTCATGCCCGGCACCGTTGCCGATCTCCTCGGAGCCGCGGCACTGAGTGACGCGGCTGCCGCGGGTGCCGATCTCGCTTGGCGAGTCGGATGCGGGCGCAACCGCGTCGAGCTGCTGTTCGCCGACTTCGGGCGGGCGCGCCCGAGCAGCGCTGCTCTGCGCTCCGATGGCACGCTCGAGATCGGCCTGGTGAGCGAGCCGATTGCGATGCACGCCGGACAGACGATCCGCCGGCGGTTGCTGCTTCGGCGACGCGAGTGGGTGGGCGGCCGGGTGGAGCGACCGCTCATGGTGCCGCTCGCCGACGGCGGCGCCTGGCCGAAGGCGCCTTCAGGACATGGCGAACGCGGCGGCGCGCTTCCACTCGATGGTGAGGCGCTCGACGAGTGGCTCGCACCATGGCGAGCGTTCCTCGGTGCCGAGCTCTCGCGGCCGGCACGGCTCGATGATCGCGGTTGCTATCGGGAGCCGTTCGGCGACCTCGCGAACGGCGAGTACGACCTCGGTGGCAGCGCGCTCTGGCTCGGCACGGTGCGGCGCGACGAGGAGTGGCTGCGTAGCGGGATCATGCTGGCGCAGCACACGCTCGATTGGGATCGAGCCGCGGTGCCACCGGTCGGAGTTCCGGCGGGGCTCTTCTGTCAGCACGGCGACGACCACGCGAGCGGCAAGGTCGAGGCCGGCCATCAGTGGATCGGCGGCGCGCTCGGGTTGGCGCGCGCGACCGGCTCGCTGTCGGCGTTCGATGGCGCGCGGCAGGTGGTGGCGGCGCTCGCGACGTGGCGGACCGTGCCGGCGAGCTTCAGCGGGCCGGAGCGGCGCCTCTCCTGGCCGTTGCGTGCCGCGATCGATCTCTGGGAGGTGACCGCAGCCAGCGACGCGGGTGACCTCGCGCACGCACTCCTCGCCGACCTGCGTGCGCGCCAGTCGGCGGACGGTTTCCTCGACGGCGATCGGCGCGCCACGCGCGATGGGCCACGGCTCTGGGTGAACTCGTGGGTGAGCCTGGGCATCTCGGTCGATGCGCTGGTGCGAGCCGGTACGGCGCTCCACGAGGCGGAGCCGCTGCTGGTTGCGCGGCGCCTCGCGATCGCGACCGCGCGGGCTGCGCTACGCGACGACACGCTCGCGGAGGTGCTGCTCGTCGACCCGGAGTCGGGGGTCGCGATGGAAGCACGCGGGCGGCTGGTCGGCGGTGATGCGGCGTTGGCGGCGGCCGGGCTGCGCTGGCTCGCCACCGTCGATGACGATCCGCGCTGGAGCGTGCTCGCGAATGGGCTCGAGCAGCGCGCGCACCGCGATCTTGCGACGCCCCGCGCCTCCGATCTGGCGAGCTTCGCCAAGGCCCTGCAGGCGCTGCGATTCGAGGTCGAGTGTGCGAGTCGTCGCGAGAGGGGCCGGTGACACGCGTCTCGCGTCACACCTTGATCGCCCCCTTGAGCGTGCGCATCGGTCGGCCGCGCGTGAACCGGTAGACGACGATCTTCGACTCGTCGCCGACGTCGACGTCGCGTAGCTGCGAGAAGACATCCTGGATCGACTTGACGGTAGTGCCGCCGAGCTCGATCAAGGCGTCGCCCTCCATGATCCCGACCGCGGCGGCCGCTCCGCGTTGGTCGACGTCGGTGAAGAGCAGGTAGCCCGCCCGCGGCGTGATCATCGCCCCGAGCCGCGAACGCACGACGGCATCGATCTGCACCGGTTCCAGCGTCGTCTCGCGGCGCTTGCCGTCGCGCACGAAGGTCAGCGGGATCGCGTCATTGTTGTCGAGGGTGCAGATCGAGAGGTTGAAGGCGGTGCGATCGGTGACGTCGTAGCTCGCAACGCGGACGATCCGGTCGCCCGACTGCAGACCGGCGCGGTTGGCGGGGCTGTCGCGCTCGACCCGTTTGGCGACAGCACCGCCGCCATCGCCTTGATCCACCTCGAGGCCGAGCCAGACGTGGAGTAGGTAGAAGGGGTTGAACTCGGTGGCGAGCAGGTCGCGGACGCGATCGACCGGCAGGGCGAGCCCCTGGCCTTCGGCGCGCCCGAACTGGCGGTCGCCGGCGATCGCCTGGTTGATGCCGATCAGCTCACCGAGGATGTTGAAGAGCGGGCCGCCGCTGTTGCCGGAGTTGAGTGGTGCGTCGGTCTGGATCAGGTCGTCGAACTCGTCGCCGGTGGGCGATTCGAGGCTCCGGTTGGTGGCGCTCACGATGCCGTGCGTCACCGAGCCCTCGCGGCCGAGCGGGTTGCCGAGAGCGACGACGGTCTCGCCGATCATGAGATCGGACGAGGTGCCGAGCTTCGCATAGGGGAACGGTCCCTTGGCCTGGATCTGCAAGAGCGCGAGGTCGTTGCTCGGGTTGAAGCCGAGCACGCGCGCGGTGAACTTCTGCATCTCTCCCTGGCTGGTGCTCCAATCGGGGCGGTAGCTGACCGTGACGTCCTTGAGGCGCGACGCGCGCGAGTTGCCGGTGATGACGTGGGCGTTGGTGACGATCAGCCCGGCCGGGTGGACGAGCACTCCGGAGCCGAGCGAGCCGACCTCTTGCGTGCCGAAGAAGCCGCCCTGGATCTCGAGGTCGGCGTAGAGGTTGACGACGGTCGGACCGACCTTGCGAACCACCTGCACGATCGGCGTCACACGCGTGGCGGCGGCCTCGGGCTCACGCGCCTGCTGCGCCTGCGCGTGCCACACCGGTGCGCTGGCAACGGCTGTGGTGATCAACACTGCGAGGGCAATCGATCCGGTACCGACTTTCATG